>CAZOCA010000243.1:0-5689 GCA_964578105.1 uncultured Pararhizobium sp. | reverse complement strand
GGCGCTAACAGCGAACGCACCTGTTTTTTGTCGGTGGAGTGTTGCGCAAAGTGAACCCTGCCACCCTTGATCTAAAATCTACACGACACGCGGGCGTCTAGGGTCCGCACCCTAAGCTGAGAACAGCCCACCAAACTGATCCCGCAGTGCTTTCTTCTGCACTTTACCCATCGTGTTGCGTGGCAATTCGGGCAAGATGATCAGTTTTTGTGGTTGCTTGAAGCGTGCCAGAGATGTGCTGATGTTGGTAGTGATGGCAGCAAGGTCTGGTTCGGCGCTGCCATTGGCAACGATGATGCCGACAACAGATTCGCCAAAATCGGGGTGTGGTACGCCGATGACTGCGCTTTCCAGGACTCCATCTTCCTGATCCAGCAGCAGTTCGATCTCTTTGGGATAGATGTTGTATCCGCCTGAGATGATGAGATCCTTGTTGCGACCTACGATCTGCAAATAGCCATCGCTGTCAATCTGCCCAAGATCTCCGGTGATGAAGAACCCGTCTGCGCGGAGTTCTTCCGCCGTTTTTTCGGGCATTTGCCAATAGCCCTTGAACACATTCGGCCCGCGAACCTCGATCTCGCCGATGTCACCTTGCGGCAGCGTTGCGCCGGTTTGGCTGTCGGTGATTTTCAACTCGATTCCCGGCAATGGGAACCCGACCGTACCGGCGCGTCGTTCCCCGGAATAGGGGTTGGACGTGTTCATATTTGTCTCGGTCATGCCGTAGCGTTCGAGAATTTTATGGCCGGTTCGCTTTTCAAACTCGATATGCGTTTCGGCCAGAAGCGGGGCGCTGCCCGACACGAATAACCGCATGTGACTGACCAGCTCTTTTGTGAAGCGCGTGTCGCCGAGAAGGCGTGTGTAAAATGTAGGGACGCCCATCATGGTTGTCGCGCGGGGCAGGTGCGCAATGATGGCGTCCAGATTGAATTTTGGCAGGAAGATCATCTGACCGCCCGCCAGCAGGGTGATGTTAGATGCAACAAACAGCCCATGTGTGTGAAAGATGGGGAGCGCATGCAGCAGCACATCTTTTGCGGTGAATTGCCATTCTGAAACCAATGCATGCGCATTGGACAGCAAATTTTCCTGTGTCAGCATCGCGCCTTTGGAACGGCCTGTGGTGCCTGATGTGTAAAGGAAGGCAGCCAGGTCGTCTTCAGTACGCGACACGGTTTGGAAGGTTTCGGGCAGAGCCTCTGACTTTGCAGAAAAAGTACCCGAGCCATCTTCATTGATGGTTTCCAGAACAGCGCCACATGCTTCGGCAACAGGCGCTAAGCCGTTGGCATTTTTCTGATCACACAGCAAAATGCGCGCGCCGCTGTCTTCAACAAAGTATGTCACTTCATCTGCGGTATAGGCCGTGTTCAACGGAAGAAACACGATACCCGTCTGCGCACAGGCGGCATAGACAGCCAGGGCCTGTGGTGATTTTTCGATTTGAACGGCAGCCCGGTCTCCCGGCTTGAGGCCAAGCTGCATTAGCAAGTGGGCGTATTGTGCAGCCATTTTGAGGAAGGCGGCATGGGTTATGATGTCTCCGTCCTGGAGGTGCAGGAACGGAGTGTGTTTGCCGTGATGCTGTCCAAATAGTGTGTCGTAGAGAGGATTACCCATCATCAAGCTCCTACTTTCAATATTCAGTCAACGCATAGAGCGTGCGGGCATGGGTCAATCTAAAGTCACCAAATCTACTCATATCGCTGTTCCCATGACTGCATCTGGCAACCAGGTGGCCAGTCCCGGAAAGACGCAAAGCAGGATTATTGCCAAAACCATACAGGCCACAAACGGAAGTGATCCAGTCAGGATTGTTTTTAGCGAGATATCCGGAGCTATGCCGTTGATGACGTAAAGGTTGAGACCGACCGGCGGAGAGATCAATCCGATTTCCATATTGATGGTAAGGATAACTGCGAACCAGATCGGGTCGAAACCGGCTGTGGTGATGATTGGCAGCAAGATGGGTGCTGCCATCAGGATCACAGCAACAGGTGGCAGAAAGAACCCGGCAATCAGCAGGAAGACATTCACGGCTCCCATCAACACCCATGGATTTACGTCCAATGTGCCGATCCATGCTGCGATTGATTGCGTGATGAACAGGCTCGACAGCATGTATGAGAACACACCAGCTGCGGCGATGATGAACAGGATCATCACGCTTTCCTTGGTGCTGTCCCGCAACACAACCCAAAGGTCTTTCGGGTTCCACAATTTGTAGATCAGCATTGCGATAAGGAGGCAGAGCAGGGCGCCCACGGCGGCCGTCTCGGATGGCGTGGCGACACCGCCATACATGGCGTAAAGTACGCCAAGAATAATCAGCAGGAACGGCACAACACGAGGGAGGATTTCAAATTTCTCTTTCCAGGTGTAGCTTCCCGACGCGAGCAATGCCCTGTCACCGGACTTCCAGGTGGAATACAGCGACCAAGCCATGAACAGTGTAACCAGCAGCAAGCCGGGAATGACGCCGGCCAGAAAGAGACGCCCAATTGATGTCTCGGTTGCAATGCCATAAACGATCATCGTGACCGATGGCGGGATGAGAATTCCCAATGTGCCACCAGCGGCAATTGACCCAGCGGCTACACCATCCGGGTAGCCACGTTTGCGCATTTCCGGGATGCCCATTTTGCCAATGGCGGCGCAGGTTGCGGGACTGGATCCGGACATGGCCGCGAATAATGCGCAGGCGCCCAAATTTGAAATGACAAGGCCGCCGGGAACACGGGTCAGCCAGCGCTCCAGTGCCTCATAAAGATCAGCTCCGGCACGGGTTGATGCGATTGACGAGCCCATGATGATGAACATCGGGATCGATAACAGCGCGAAATTATCAAGCTTGCCGAACAGGATTTCAGGCAGCAGCTCCAAAGAGCGCATTCCATCAAAAACCATCAGGAAGCCGGTGGAAACAATAAGCAATCCAAGGGCAACTGAAACGCCCGAGAAGAGCACAAAAATTGTGGAGACAGCGACGACTGCGCCTAATGCGAGCGGATCCATTACGCCTCCTCCAATCCGAAAGGGGTGTCAATTTTCAGAACAACTGCGACGAGGTCAGCTATCAACTGCAGCAAGAACAGGGCAAATCCGATAGGTAGTGCTGCATAGGGTATCCAAAGGCGAACGCCCCAGATGGTGTCGGATTTCCAGTTTTTCTCAAAGGCCAGATGCCAGAACTCGAAGCCATACCAAAGCATGATTGCGACCATCGTGATTGATAGTGTCAGGGTAAACAGCGCCATGATGAAACGTCCACGTTTGCCAAGTGACAGTGGAATGAGATCCACATTTACATGCCCTCTCAAATGCTGGACGTAAGGCAATCCAATCAAGGTCGCGGCAATGGCGAGGTAAATGACCGCCTCCGTTTGCCAAACGGTAGAGCCGTTCAGCACGAAGCGGATGAAAATCATCTGGCAGGTAATTCCGACCGCAGCGACAATCATCGCTGCTGAACACCATCCGGCAATCGTAGAGAGGGCAGCCACAATCCGCAGGAACGGGTTATTGCCCGTACGCGATGCGACGGCCGCGCTTTGGCCAGCCATAGCGGGTTTCCTTCAAATTTTGGGCGTGTATTCGAAAGGCCGCCCTAAGGCGGCCTTCCAGATAAGGATTACTCGACAGACAAAGCCATATCGAGAAGCGCCTGACCATCCGGCACTTCTTCTACGAAGGCCTTGTAAGACGTTTCCTGTGCCAATGCGCGCCATGCAGCAAAGTCTTCTGCCGACATTTGTGCAATCTCGACGCCAGCATCACGGAAAACCTGCTCGGATGCGGCATCCTGCTTCTTGGCTTCTTCCAGATAGTAGGCTTCAGCTTTTGCAGCAGCGGCCGTCAATGCGGCTTGCTGGTCAGCATTCAGACCATCAAAGGCTGACTTGTTCATCAGCAGCGGCTGATACATGAACCACAACGCAACATCACCGGCAGGCGTGTAGCAGCTTACCTGTTCGTAAATTCGATAAGAAACAAACGAGGATGATGAGGTGTTTGCCGCATTCAGAACACCTGTCTGCATGGCATTATAGATTTCAGAAGATGCCATTGACGCGATGGACGCACCGGCACCAGCCAGCATTTGTTCAAATGCCTTGCCAGCTGCGCGGGTCTGCAATCCCTTTACGTCATCGGGTGCTGTAATGCATTTGTCTTTGCCAACAAAGCCGCCAGCCAGGTAGCCATGAACAAGAACCATGACGTCATCATCGGCCATTTTCTCTTCAAGGGCCGCCATGAACGGCGATGCGCTCAGACGGGCTGCGTGATCGTGGTTTTTGACCAGACCAGGCATCAGCGTCAGATTGAAAGCTGGCTGTTGTCCGCCTGCATAGCTCAGCGGCAAGACAGCCATATCAAGCTGGCCACGGCTGAGCGGGCGATACTGCTCGCGCGGCTTGAACAATGATTTTGATCCAAAGATTTGAATCTCAAGGTCAACCCCGGCGCCAGCTACCTCGTCAGCGACAATCTGAGCCACTTCGTGGCGAATGTCCTTGTTTGACCATTGATGCGACAGACGAAGCGTTTCAGCGCTTGCAGCTGTGCCGAACCCAAAGCAGGCCACAAGGGCTGCTGTCGTCAGAAATTTCGATTTCATAGTTTCCTCCGTGAGTGTGACCAGATTTACTCCGGCTCTAACTATTTCTCCTTTCATATTTTGCATCCTACGTCAAATTTATTGTATACAATCGTATGAATATTGCATTTAATATGTGCGTTGTGCTATGCATTTTCTATGGAACTCAGACGTGCAGACAAGATTGCCGAAACGCTGGAACAGCTGGTGTTTGCGGGAGAGTATCGCAACGGTGAGCGGTTGGATGAGCATAAGCTCGCCGAATATTTCCGTGTGTCGCGCACGCCAATTCGAGAGGCGCTCCAAGTTCTGGTCTCTTCCGGCATGGCGGAGCAGATACCGCGGCGCGGCGTATTTGTCCGACAGCCCGGCCCTGTTGAACTCATGGAAATGTTTGAGACCATGGCCGAACTGGAAGCAGCCTGCGGCCGCTTTGCTGCCTCGAGAATAACGGATGCAGGTTTGCAGCAACTTGTTGATGCCAACCATAATTGCCAACAGGCCATCGAAGCGCAGGACCACGGACGCTATTATGCTGAAAACGAAGTGTTTCATCAGGCCATTTATAAAGCTTCCGCAAATGGTTATCTGGAAAAGCAAGCGTTGCAGCTTCAAAACCGACTGAAACCCTATCGCAAAATACAACTTCGGTTTCGTGGCCGATTGGCACAATCAATGGCAGAGCACGTTGCAATCGTAACAGCGTTGCAAGATGGGGATGCGGAAAAAGCGTCAGATGCTTTGCGGCGCCATGTTGCTGTTCAGGGTGAGAAGTTTCATCAGCTGATGGCCAGTCTGAACAATTAAACCTTCACACCAGTAATCCTATTCTCAGCACGGCAACCTATTGGTCTTGTGCCTGACTGCATGACAGATGTTGGCTCTGCTTCGGCTATCTTTTCTCCTTCCACATCCTGTGAACGCAATATGAATGCGCGGTTCCAAAATGGTTCAGGCGCGAGGGGTCATGGTGTCTTCATCGAAACGCAATCAAGCGGTTTTGAAGCAGATCAAACCAAACCAGACGCTCGGGAGAGAAACCATGAAACGCCTTACCCTTATCGCAACAGCAGTCGCACTCATCAC
>CAZOCA010000242.1:0-5690 GCA_964578105.1 uncultured Pararhizobium sp. | reverse complement strand
CGAGGAAGCACCTTGGGCGGCAGCTTGCAGGATCGTGTTTCTGAACCGGTTCAACAGGACCGGGACGGATTTGCGGCACAGATCATCAGACTGATCAACGCAGCGCGTAATGACAGTTGCAGGGCAGTCGGCATCGGCATTCCGGGCCGGATCG
Organism: uncultured Pararhizobium sp.; assembly: GCA_964578105.1. Classification (GTDB taxonomy): domain Bacteria; phylum Pseudomonadota; class Alphaproteobacteria; order Rhizobiales. The sequence continues at coordinate 5,536 of CAZOCA010000242.1, read as the reverse complement.
ACGGGATAGCACAAACCATTAAATCCGCTGGATATCTCGATATTGCGGGCATGGATCTACCCGAAATTATTGCCCGCGAAACAGGACTGCCCGCCCGCATCGAAAACGACGCCATGATGGCCCTTCTTGCCGAAGGCAATGCCCGGCCTGACGGCGCGACCGGTTTGATCATGATGTTGACGGTCGGCACCGGTATTGGTGGTGCCGCACTGGAAAACGGCACGCCATGGTATGGCGGTGGCATATCGGGGCAATTCGGCCATATCGTGGTGTCTGCTGACGGACCGCTTTGCAATTGCGGCCGAGTTGGCTGTGTGGAAACACTGAGCTCCGGCACGGCACTGGGACAGCTGATCACAAAGGCAGGCCTTCACGCTACAATTCGCGCTGAAGAGCTGCATGCGCGTGCCTTGGCAGGCGACGATGCTGCTTCCGACCTTTTGAACGAATGGGCGCGCCCGTTTTTACGCGCCATTGAAACGCTGGTTTCAGTTGCCGACCCACGGTTGGTGATCATCGGGGGCGGACTGGGCGTTGACATGACGCGCGCTCTTGAGCGTTTGCCCAGACAAGACAAATGGTTCAACTTACCGATCGAGGCGGCCCTTCTGGGCGATGATGCAGGTGTTATTGGCGCAGGGCTGTGCGCCCTTTCGGCACACGCACCCACAAAAGCGGAGTAGTTTGGTGAAGCAAGCGATCATCGTGAACGGTGTTCCAGCCAGTGGAAAGTCGACTGTGGCGGCAGCGCTGGTTCAGGCCCTGACAGACCGGGGCGTTGCCGCTGTTCCGCTCACGCTTGATACGATCAAGGAAGGTCTTTTCGTGCATGTTGGCACAGGGGATCGCGCGCATAATCGCATGCTCGGCAGGGCCAGCTATCACGCGATATTCAACACCATTGCGGCATTTCCCCCATCGCTTGTTCCCATTATCGATGCCTGGCACGGGTTCGAGCCCAAAGAAATCCTGCGCGACCATGTGGCGCGCGCCGGGATTGAGCGGGTCATCGAGGTTTGGTGTGCGGTCTCGCCCGCAACGGCAGCGGCGCGCTACCGCGCCAGAGCGCAGACACGCCATGCCGGGCACCTGCCATCTTCCTATGCTGACGAATTGTTCGAGCTGGCCGGGCGTGCCCGCCCAATGTCTCTGGGTCCTGTGCTACAGGTCGACACAGAGAATCCCATTGACCCAAGTCTTTTCGACGATATCCACGAGCTGGTATAGAGTCAGAGTCACCACCGTTCCTGAATCGCTGTTTGAGGCCACTTCTCAGGCAATAAGTGCTTGCAGGATGTGACCCATCAAGATATGACAGGAAAAAATTATTCCTGTCAGTATAATTGCGGGTGCGCCGATGGGATAGGCTAATTTGACCGGGAGTTCGACGTGCTGAACAAAGTTGATACCAAGCAGGCCAGGCAGCGAAACAACGCAAAGCCCAAGGGCCGTCAACTGGATGAGGCAGCGCTTTCGGGCGTGCAGGCGCTTTTGGGCGATGCGCCACGCAGGCGGGACCTTCTGATCGAGTTTCTGCACCTTATCCAGGATAGCTATGGCTGTTTGTCAGCCGCGCATTTGCGCGCGCTGGCCGAGGAGTTGAAACTGAGCCAGGCCGAAATATATGAGGTGGCCTCATTCTACGATCATTTTGACATTGTGCGTGAAGGCGAGGATGCGCCCGCGCCGCTGACCATTCGCGTGTGCGATTCCCTATCTTGCATGATGGCTGGCGCGGAGACCCTGATATCCCAATTGGAAGACACTGCGGACAAAACCCAGATACGCATAGCGCGGGCGCCCTGCATGGGTCGTTGCGCTGCCGCGCCTGCGGCGCGCATCGGCAATCGTGAAGTGGATCATGCAGACTCTGCGCAACTCCTGTCCATGGCCGATGAGGGCGACACAGATGTCTTGGTGCCGGATCATGTGGATCTGAAAGCCTATCTCGAATTGGGTGGATACCGGGTTCTGGACAGTCTGAAAACCGGTGAACTTGAAACCGATGCGCTGATTTCAACGCTGGGTGAGGCAAGCTTGCGCGGGCTTGGTGGCGCCGGTTTTCCCGCTGGTAAAAAGTGGGGGTTTGTCAAAGCCTATCCCGCTCCACGTCTTGTGACCATTAACGGCGATGAAGGGGAACCTGGGACCTTTAAAGACCGGCATTATCTGGAGAGCGATCCGCACCGCATGTTTGAAGGTGCTTTGATTGCAGCCCATGCGGTCGAGGCTGAACGTATCTATCTTTACATGCGCGATGAATACCCCGCTGTGCTGTCAATCCTGCGCGCCGAGATAGCTGCGCTGGAAGATGCCGGCATTGTTGAACCCGGCTTTATCGAGTTGCGGCGCGGCGCTGGCGCTTATATTTGTGGCGAGGAAAGCGCGATGATCGAGTCCATTGAAGGCAAGCGCGGACTGCCACGTCATCGCCCCCCCTATATTGCCGAAGTGGGTCTGTTTGGCATGCCAACGCTGAACCACAATGTGGAAACGCTGTGGTGGATTCGCGATATCGTTGAAAACGGACCTCAATGGTTTGCCGATCAGGGCAAGCCGGGTCATCCCGGACTGCGCTCATGGTCTGTTTCCGGCCGTGTGGCCGAGCCGGGTGTCAAGCTTGCGCCAGCCGGTATCACCGTGCGTGAGCTGATTGATGATTATTGCGGTGGCATGGCAGAAGGGCATAGTTTCAAAGCCTATCTGCCGGGTGGCGCATCCGGTGGCATTCTACCCGCATCAATGGATGCGATCCCACTGGATTTTGGCGATGATCTGTTCCAGCACGGCGCATTTGTCGGATCGCACGCCGTGGTAATCCTGTCTCAAAATGACAGTATCAAAGATGCCGTGATCAATTTGATTGATTTCTTCGCTCATGAAAGCTGCGGGCAATGCACGCCTTGCCGAGGTGGCACGGAAAAACTGGCAAAGCTTCTGCGCGCCAAAGGCAAACTGGATGAAGAGACAATTCGAGATTTGGAGACGGTCATGCGTGATGCATCCATCTGTGGTCTGGGTCAGGCGGCACCCAACCCCGTCAATCATCTATTGACCTATTTCAGGGATGAATTGTGATGTCTGATAAAGTTGAATTCAGCCTCAATGGCACAAACGTCAGCGCCGAAGCAGGCGAGACAATCTGGCAGGTCGCGAAGCGTGAAGGCGTGGATATTCCGCATCTGTGTCATCTGGACAAACCTGGTTACCGTGCTGATGGCAATTGCCGCGCCTGTATGGTGGATGTTGAGGGCGAGCGCACGCTGACCGCGTCCTGCATTCGCAAACCGACGGACGGCATGGTGGTGAATACTGCCACAGAACGCGCAGAAAAAAGCAGAGCCATGGTCTTTGAACTGCTGGCGGCTGATATGCCAGAGCGCGATGAAACGGCGGATAATCAAAGTGCATTCTGGAACTGGGCCGACACGTTTGGCATTTCAGGTGGCATTTCTGGCGGCATTTCAGGTTCAGGCCGATTGCCCAGCAAATTTGATGACGGCGCTGATACCAATGACATCAGCAATCCTGCCATTGCGGTGAATCTGGATGCCTGCATTGCCTGCGGCCTGTGCGTGCGCGCCTGCCGCGAGGTTCAGGTGAATGATGTGATCGGCATGGCCGGGCGCGGCTCGCATTCGGTTCCGGTCTTCGATATTCATGACCCGATGGGCCTGTCGACATGTGTGACCTGCGGCGAATGCGTGCAGGCCTGCCCGACTGGCGCCCTGTTTGAAAAATCATTGATGGATACATCTGGCAAAAAACGGGTGATCACTGACTTTGACAAATCAGTGGATAGCGTCTGCCCGTTCTGCGGTGTTGGCTGTCAGACCATCGTGAATGTCAAAGACAACAAAATCGTCCAGGTGGATGGACGTGACGGACCTGCCAATGAAAACCGACTCTGCGTTAAAGGCCGCTTTGGTTTTGATTATGTAATGAGCGAAGAGCGCCTGACCAGGCCGCTGATCCGCCGCGATGACGCGCAAAAACGCGGCGACATCGATATGCGCTTCATGAAGATTTCAGACATCTTCAGAGAAGCCACATGGGAAGAAGCCATGGCCAAATCCGCCGAAGGCCTGATGGCGATTGAACAAGAACATGGCGGCGATGCCCTGTCGGGTTTTGGCTCTGCCAAGGGCTCTAATGAAGAGGCGTATCTGTTCCAGAAACTGGTCCGCCAAGGTTTTGGAACCAACAATGTCGATCATTGTACACGGCTTTGCCATGCCTCATCTGTTGCAGCGCTGATGGAGGGTGTTTCCTCCGGTGCCGTATCTGCCCCCTTTACAGACGCAATGGTTGCAGACTGCATTATTGTGATTGGCGCGCGGCCCACAACGAACCATCCGGTGGCTGCCACCTATTTCAAACAAGCGGCAAAGAACGGCGCAAAGCTTGTGGTCATAGACCCGCGTCAGCAGGATCTGATGCGCTTTGCAGAACATTCCCTGCAGTTCAAGCCCGGCACTGATGTGGCCATGCTGAACGCGTTTCTTCATGTGATTATCGAAGAGGAATTATACGACCAGCAATATATTCAGGCCAATGTGTCCGGCTTCAATGCGTTGAAAGACAAGGTCAAGGACTTTGCACCGGAAGCGATGGCAGAGGTTTGCGGCATTCCCGCAGATACGCTGCGCGCTGTCGCGCGCCTTTATGCGACGTCCAACCGATCTCTCATTTTCTGGGGCATGGGTATTTCACAGCATACCCATGGCACAGACAATGCGCGGTGCCTGATTGCGATGGCGCTCATCACAGGCCAGATTGGGCGCGAGGGCACAGGGCTGCATCCGCTGCGGGGTCAGAACAATGTGCAGGGCGCTTCGGATGCCGGGCTCATTCCAATGTTCCTGCCGGATTATCAGAGTGTTGAAAGTGCCCCCATCCGCGAACAATTCGAAGATGTCTGGGGCCGCACGATTGACCAGAAACGCGGGCTGACTGTCGTTGAAATTATGGATGCGGTTCACGCCGACAAAATTCATGGCATGTATATTATGGGTGAAAACCCGGCCATGTCTGATCCTGATCAACATCACGCACGTGCCGCACTGGCGAAACTGAAGCATCTTGTGGTGCAGGATATATTCCTGACCGAAACCGCATGGCATGCAGATGTGGTGTTGCCAGCTTCCGCCCATGCAGAAAAGCTTGGCACATTTACAAACACAAATCGTCAGGTCCAGCTTGGCCGACCAGCACTGAATCCGCCCGGGGACGCACGCCAGGATTGGAAAATCATTGTCGATCTCGCTGATCGCATGGGCTTGGATTGGCGCTATGCTGATGTCAGCGAGGTTTACACCGAGATGATGCGTGTGATGCCATCATTGACCAACATTCCATGGTCACGCCTCATCAAGGAAGATTGCGTCACATACCCGGCAGACAGTGAAAGCGAACCCGGCAATGCCGTGATTTTTGTCGACGGTTTTCCAACCCCTGACGGGCGTGGCAAATTGGTGCCTGCGGATCTGCTGGCCCCGGACGAAGTGCCTGATGCAGAGTATCCCATGGTGCTGAC
>CAZOCA010000241.1:0-5693 GCA_964578105.1 uncultured Pararhizobium sp. | reverse complement strand
TCCGCGTTATTAAAAAACACGATGAAACGGCGCCCCATCATGTGCTGTTGACGCTGGATGCAACCACCGGTCAGAACGCTATGAACCAGGTTGAAGTATTCGGCAAAACCGCAGGTGTGACAGGCCTTGTTATGACCAAGCTGGATGGCACAGCGCGCGGTGGTATATTGGTGGCCATTTCTGCCCGACACAAAATGCCTGTGCACTTTATTGGCGTTGGAGAAGGCGTTGATGATCTTGAAAGCTTTGCGGCAAGCGACTTTGCCCGCGCAATTGCCGGAGTAACCCTATGACGAACCTGATTGAACGCGAACCAAATGATCCGAAACGCGCCGAGATTAATCCACTGCTGAAGCTGGCACTGGAGCTGGGACCACTGGCCATATTTTTCTTCGCCAATAGCCGGTTTGGAATTTTCACCGCAACGGCTGTTTTCATGGTGGCCATCACGATAGCGTTGGCGGCCTCTTGGGCGTTAACGCGCAAACTTGCCATCATGCCGCTTATCACAGGCATTGTTGTATTGGTTTTCGGCGGATTGACGATTTATCTGCACAATGATCTGTTCATCAAGCTGAAGCCAACCATCGTGAATTGCCTGTTTGGATCTATCCTGTTGGGTGGCTTGTACTTTGGAAAATCATTGCTGGGCTATGTGTTTGACAGTGTTTTCAAACTGACGGATGAAGGCTGGCGCTTGCTGACTTTCCGCTGGGGTGTGTTCTTTTTCGTCCTGGCTGTGATCAATGAAATTGTCTGGCGCAATTTTTCCACCGACTTCTGGGTGTCCTTCAAACTCTTTGGGTTTATGCCAATCACGCTGGCATTCACTCTGTTTCAGATGCCGTTGATCACAAAACACAGCATTCCCGAGGAAGAAGACAGCGGCAGTTAATTTGGGGTGTGGGTTCGAGTGCGAACCATGCCTGACAAATAGGTGCGTCAGCCCTATTTCGAAACCACCTTCAGCGGCTTTTCAAGAACCTTCAAGACTTGCTGCAATTCATGGCCGCGTTTCATGACGTGGCCGCTGGTAGCGACCACCTTGTACATGCCTTGCTTGCGGCTCAGCGCCGGGTCCTTTTCCACATAGAACATGGGCATTTCGCTCGACCGGCGGAAAATGGAAAACACGGCGCGGTCTTTCAGATGATCAATCGCGTAGTCCCGCCATTCACCGCTAGCGACTTTAAAGCCGTAAATTCGTAAAATGGCATCCAGTTCGGTCCTGTTGAACGTTACCTGTTTGTGATTTGCTTTGGAGGATGAAGTGGATTTGCCGGATGGAAAGGAATGAATCTGAGCACTGGAAGCTGACTTTGTATGTCTGCGATTCGAAGCGCTGGAGTTATCATTCATATCCGTCATAAAAATCCGCCCGAACTTTTTTGAATTTTGTTACAATAGGATGACGTGAAGTCTGAGCCAATGCAAGCATGGATTCCAGTGTGTTTCCTGTAGTTTAGCGCGTTTTTTACCAGAAAAACCACCTAAGATTGCACATTTTTTCATCACGCAATATTGCAAATAATCACAATTTTGCCCCGTTTCAGCCCTTCGTCAGCCATCTTGGGTGATCATATTGTCCTTGTTGCCTCAGACAGCCCGGTTTGAAACAACCCCATTCTTTCAGCCCCCCAACCTGAGGGGTGACTTTCAAACCGGGCAATCTCTGACACATTGTTCAAGAAACTTCGGCTCCTTATGGAGCCTTTTTTGTGCCCGCAATTTAGGCGCTGAACCCAACCTCCCAATTGATCACGGACCCCAGCTATTGCAGCGGCATATTTATGAAGTTTGGCAATGCCTCGATTCGCTTTAGCCAAAGCGCTATGTGCGGATGGTTCTCCAGGGAGAAGCCACCTTTTTCACAATCATGGGTGTAAGCGTACAGGGCGATATCTGCGATTGTCAGATGACTGCCGATCAGGAAATCCGTTTTCTGCAATTGGGACTCCATAACATCCAGAGCTGCATATCCCTTTTCCAGCAAAGTCTGTTTTGCGGCCTCCGTGATGCCTTTTGCACGTTCCGGATAGACTTCTATTGAACGTCTGGCAGCCAAGGCGGGTTCGTGACTGTATTGTTCAAAAAACATCCAACTCAGCGTCTGGGCTCGCGTAAAGCGACCGTCTGGCAGAAAATCACTGCCTTCTGCCAGATAAACCAATATGGCACCTGATTCCGGCAGGAACCGTCCATCTTCCAGCTCCAGTAGGGGAAGCTTTCCAATTGGGTTTTTGGTCAGATAGGTTCCAGAGCGTGTCGAGCCGTCCAGCGCCGACATGTTGATTTGCTCCATCTCAATTTTCAGGAGGGCAGCAAGCAACTGTATTTTGTACGAGTTCCCTGATCCCGGCATGGCGTATAATCGCAGCATTGCAGCAACCTTTTTCTCAAGACACTGTGTTTTAGGGGAATATTGCCTTTCTTGCCACCGTCATACCATCGCATTGTATTGATGATGTGATGAACAACGCTGATGGCTTGAACGCTGACTGGGTGACCTTATCTGTGTCAGAGTGACGCATCTAGGGTCTCCAGCTCCCCAGAAAAGGAACACAAGACATGTCTCTTGCAATTAACGATATCGCCCCGGATTTTGAGGCGGAAACGACTGAGGGCAAGATTAGCTTTCACAATTGGATCGGTGATGGTTGGGCCGTATTGTTTTCTCATCCCAAGGACTTTACGCCAGTTTGCACCACTGAATTGGGGACGATGGCACAATTGAAGCCCGAATTTGACCAGCGCGGAACCAAGATTATCGGCCTGAGTGTGGATCCCGTCGAGAATCATCATGAATGGGCCAAGGACATTGCTGAAGTCATGGGTACAGCGCCGAATTATCCAATGATTGGCGATACTGATCTGGCGGTTGCAAAACTGTACAGCATGTTGCCAGCGGAGACGGAAGGCGGGTCAGACGGCCACACCGCTGCTACAAATGCCACGGTTCGCTCTGTCTTTATCATCGGGCCGGACAAGCGCATCAAGCTGATGCTGACCTATCCGATGAGCACGGGCCGTAATTTCAATGAAATTCTGCGAGTCCTGGACAGCATCCAACTCACGGCCAAAGAAAAATTGGCCACACCTGCAAACTGGACGCCGGGCGATGATGCCATCATCCTGCCAGCTGTTTCCAATGAAGATGCCAAAACCCTTTTTCCACAAGGCTGGAAAGAGGCAAAGCCCTATCTGCGCTATGTGAACATAGACAAAAGCTGATTGGCAGCATTGCAAAGGCCGGCGTAAAGTCGGCCTTGGCTGTGATGGGGCAGCATCCTAGCTTGCCTGTGCAAAAGCCTGCTTGAATTTATCCCCCAGCAACACATCAATGTCTCGCATTGCAGCCTCTGGGAGCGCTCCGAACTGCAAGGCCCCAGCGCTGTCTTCAACTTGCTTGGCTGAGCGAAAACCGGGAAGCGGGATCGTGCGGTCGCTACGCCCCCAAATCCATCCAATGGCGCCCTGCGTCAGACTGCGTCCGTCGATTGTCAGACAGTCGCGCACCGAGTCGAGTGTTTCGAGAAATTCTGGCACCACGACACCGTCTTTGAAATAGGCCATCCAGTCCAGATTATTGCTGCGCACGTCATTATCAGCCAAACGGGTTGAAGACGAAAACTTGCCGGTCAGCAGCCCCATGGCGAGGGGGGAGCGAATCAGCGATGTCAGCTTGTTATCAGCCACCACATCAAGCATCGCTCCTGCATCGCGAAACAGGTTCATGGCGTGTTGGACACAGCTGAAACCATCCCGCAATCCCGGCTCCTTCTGTAACAGCTCTGTCACTGATTTGGAGAAATCCGTACTCCAGCCAAATGATCTGATTTTTCCTTTTTGGCGACTGGACTGCAAAGCCTCAAAAATATCCACTGCAAGTGAGATATTCGCATCATTGAGATGGAGTTGAACCAGATCAAGCTGATCCCGCTGCAATCGTACCAGAGAGGCATCAATCGCTGGCTCAACCTCAGAAGCGTCTGTGATTTCGCCGAGCACTTGTTGACTGCTCTCGTCAAACAATACGCCAAGCTTTGTGGCGATCAGAACATCCGGTCTGTCCTTCAGCGCTTGACCCAAAATCCGCTCCGAATGTCCCGCACCATACACATTGGCTGTGTCAAACAGCCGTATACCATGGTCCAGACCTGCATGAATGGCGCGAACGGATTCAGCATCATCTGCAGTGCCATATCCAAGCGGAATATCCGCTTGTCCTGCCTCGCCAGGCACATGAAAGGGGCCGCCAATGGCCCAACAGCCAAGGCCAAGGGCAGGCACATCGCCAAGACCGGCAATCGTGCGGTTGGTCAGTGTTCCAGTTTGTTTATCTGAATAGCTCATGTGATCTCCTCTTCCATCCAGTAAAGATCACACATTGCAGAAATTCAAAAGTGCATGTAATTGCAATGCCCTTTTCATCAGTGAAATGAACGCAGGTCGGTCCCTGTCAGGCCCCTGAACTGCAATTGCGCTGATGGGGCAGCGGAACGTGCTGAAAGCTACACCCAAATACAAAAACGGAGCCCGTCTGAATGATTAGATAGGGCTCCGCTATATGGTTGTCGTCGGTTGATCACGATAGGCGGATTATCAGCCTATCGTGATTGTTCCGATTAGTTGCTTGAGAGCAATGGTGTAATCCGGCGCACACTGACGCGGCGGTTTTCCTGCTCGGCAAAGGGGGTTGGAATGCGCAGATAGCGCTCGCCATACCCAATCGCCACCAGACTCTCGGCCGGAATATTGAAGTAATCCAGCAATGCTTCCCTGACTGCCAGAGCGCGTTCTTCGGACAAGGCATAATTGTAGCCATCGGAGCCGACAGCATCTGTATGTCCTTCAATCAGAAACACTTCACCAGGCTGCGAGTAGACGACTTCCTCAATGATCTCACCAATGGCATCGAGATTGGAAATCTCTTCTTCGCGGATGAAAGCTTCGTTCGAGCCAAACCGGATTGTGTCCAGTTCAATGCCCGGCATAATGTCACGCAGTTCCGGCCGTTGGCGGAACTCATTCATCGTATATTGCCGGCTGATTTCCCGGCGTGGCGCTGCCAGAAGTTGCTGCTGGATGGTATCATTGTCTTCCTCCGCAGCAACAATATCCAGATTGAAGCGAATGCCGGACTGGCCCAGCTCGATTGTGAAATCGCGCGGCTGACGGGCCTCACGGCGCAAGTTACGACGACGATCTTCGCGCGCCTGAAGCAGACGTTCACGTTTCTCGGCACGGTCACTGCGCAGCATTTGTTGAAGATTAGCTCTTACAGCAGGACGTATCCGTCCGCTCTCCAACAGGGAACTGGTCTGTTCAATGCGTCGATCCAACTGGCGATCATCCAGTCGGCGGGACGGACGTTGATCGGACAGCAACTCATTGCGGGCATTCCGGTTTTCCAGCACTTGCTCGCGGACTTGTCCGTCTCTGGAACGGCCTTCTCTTTGAGCGACGCGGTTGCGCAACTCGTCGCGGTCTTCAGACAAGCGCGCCAAAAGCCGCTGGTTCAGGTTTTGCCGCATGTTTTCAGCCTGCAAGGCATCACGGGTTCTTTGCACCCGCTCACGCAGCTCCGGCAAACCCAGTTGTGAGGCAGGACGTTGATCTTCCAGCAATTGACGTGCCTGTTGATTATCAGCCCTGCGATCAGTTCTGTTTTCTTGGCGTTCTGCCTGACGTTC
>CAZOCA010000240.1:0-5696 GCA_964578105.1 uncultured Pararhizobium sp. | reverse complement strand
GCCAAGCAGAGCAGCCAATCGGCCATCATCCGGTTTCAGAACAATGGTCTGGCTTGCACCTGCCCGTTCCAGACGCTCAAAGATACCGGCTTGCCGGTTTCGGTCATTGTCATAGGCATAAAGCTTGCCCGTGTTCTTCATGGCAGCGGCCAGCGCCAAAGTCTTTCCACCCGCGCCGGAACAAAAGTCCAAAATGGTTTCCTCAGGTTGGGCAAAGATCAGCTCAGAGGCAATCTGGCTGGCCTCATCCTGTATTTCGATCCTGCCCAATTGATAGGATTCCTCGACCTGAACATTGGGATGCCGCCGCGCGCCATCCGATGGCTGAATACGCAATCCCGTGGAGGAAATGTCAGTTAATTCGGCACCCAGAGACTGCAAAGCGGTCAATTCCGTCCCGCGATCCGATTTCAAAGTGTTGACCCGCAAATCCAATGGCGGTCTGCCAGAAAGGGCCTGAGCTTCGGCAATCCATTCATCAGAAAAGTTGGATTGAAAATGCGGCACAAGCCATTTGGGAAGGTCGGCCTGTATCCACTCTGGCGCATCGGATAGGCGTCTGGCATCTGCCGCCTCCCGCTTCGATTTTCCAGGAAGTGGCGGCGCAAACTTGTCGCCATCGAAAGTCGTCTCCAACTCCTCCCAGCTTTGCTTCCACCGATAGACCACGGTTCCAAAGATCAAAGAGGATGCTTTATCGCTGTCCATGATCCAGCGTGTGGATGCGCGCCAACGCAGAGCATCATAGGCCAGATTGCCAATAAAAGCCCGATCACCAGAGCCGGCAAACCGATGGGCCAATCCCCAATCTTTCAAAGCCTCCGAAATAGGCCGCCGCCGGTTCTGGACATCCTCCATCACCTCGATTGCTGCCTGTATGCGTCCGCCAAGTCTCATTGAAAATACTATCCACAAATTTGCTGATGACAAACGCCACCGGCTTTAACTATCGTCAGGTGCCCTAAAGGCCGCCTGCGTAATTCGGGCTTTCCCGGGTAATCGTTACATCATGAGGGTGGCTTTCGGCGAGGCCGGCATTGGTGATACGCACAAATTTGGCCTTTTCCTCAAACGATGGCAGATCCGGAGCGCCAACATAGCCCATAGCAGCACGCAAGCCGCCAGCCAATTGGTGCAGCACTGCCGATGTTGGCCCCTTATGTGGAACCTGACCTTCAATACCTTCCGGCACCAGCTTCAACTCATCGCGCACTTCTGCCTGAAAATACCGATCGGCAGAACCGCGTGCCATGGCCCCGACGGAACCCATTCCGCGATAAGCCTTATAGCTTCGTCCCTTATAGAGATAAACTTCGCCAGGGCTTTCATCAGTGCCGGCCAGCAGCGACCCAATCATGGCACAGGACGCGCCAGCGGCTAGTGCTTTTGCCAGATCACCGGAATATTTGATGCCACCATCAGCGATAACCGGCACATCGTGTTTTTTGGCCTCAGCGACACAATCCATGATGGCTGTCAGTTGCGGCATGCCGACACCTGCGACAATGCGGGTGGTACAGATGGAGCCGGGTCCAATGCCAACTTTGATGGAATCGGCACCCGCATCAATCAGCGCTCTTGTGCCTTCAGCCGTGGCGACATTGCCCGCGATAATCTGAATACCATTGGAAAGCTTTTTAACGTTGCGAACGGTCTGCAGAACGCGCTCTGAATGGCCATGAGCCGTATCAACCACAATCAGATCAACACCGGCTGCGGCCAATGCTTCGGCACGCGCCAGCCCGTCATCTCCGGTGCTTGTGGCAGCGGCAACTCTCAAACGACCATGATCATCCTTCGTAGCGTGAGGATTAAGCTGTGACTTCTCAATATCCTTCACTGTAATCAGGCCGATACACATGCCTTCATCGTCGACAACCAGAAGCTTTTCGAGGCGGTGTTGATGCAACAGGCGTTTGGCCTCTTCCTGCGTCGCATTATCCTTGACCGTGACCAAATTCTTCTCGGTCATCAATTCAGAGACTTTTTGCGCCGGATCAGATGCGAAGCGCACATCACGGTTTGTCAGAATGCCAACAAGCCGCCCTATTGCCAGACCGCCAGACCCACCATTTTGAACGACAGGAATCCCGGAAATTCCATTTTCGCTCATCAACAGCAGAGCGTCAGCCAGAGTCGCGTCCGGTCCAATCACAACCGGATTGACCACCATCCCGGATTCAAACTTCTTTACCTGACGTACCGCTTCTGCCTGCTCAGTGATCGTCAGGTTTCGATGAACCACACCAAGGCCACCGGCCTGCGCCATGGCAATCGCCATTTTAGCTTCCGTCACAGTATCCATGGCAGAGGAGAGGATGGGCAGATTAATCCAGATATCGCGTGTAATCCGACTGGCAATGTTGACTTCGGCTGGCAGCACCTCGGAATGGCCGGGCTGCAGCAGAACATCGTCGAATGTAAGGGCTTCGCGTATGTTAGCGGTTTCCACAATCGTGGCCATGCCAACTCCTATCAGTAAAAATGAATCATTGGTGAGTTGGCAATGCCAGATATCACGCATCGTCTATGTTGCAAATGCGAAAAGCGCCTTTATTCCGCTTCTGTGTCGACTTTCAGGTCACGGCCACGGTAATCTCTGGCAATCAGATAGGTTTCAGCAGAGTCTTTTCGGCTAGCTGGCGGCTTGTAATGCCCCACCTTTTTGAAATCATGCTTCAATTCGTTCAGCAAAGTGTGTTCAGTGCCACCCTGAAACACCTTGGCGACAAAGGCACCGCCTGGTTTGAGCACTTCACGCGCAAATTCAACGGCGACTTCACACAGTTGAATGATGCGCATATGGTCTGTCTGCTTATGTCCGGTGGTTGGAGCAGCCATGTCAGACAGAACCAGATCGGCCATATGTCCGCCCAGCGCTTCACGCAACTGATCGGGTGCATCATCATCCAGAAAGTCTTTTTCCAGAAGCGTCACGCCCGGCAAAGGTTCCATGGATAGATAATCAATTCCAACCACGCGAATGTCATCAATGTGACTGCCGACCTTCTCCGCTGCCACCTGCGACCAGCCACCAGGGGCTGCCCCCAGATCAACAATGCGATGACCCTTGCGCAACAAATTATATTTTTCGTCAATTTCCAAAATCTTATAGGCGGCCCTGGAGCGCAGCCCATCAATCTTTGAGCGCTGCACATATGGATCATTGAGATGGCGCTGCAGCCATTTGGTCGAAGAAATTTTGCGCCCACGTGCTGACTTCACACGCACCGAAAGGCCACGATAGCCACCCGTGCCGCGTTTTCCGCCAGATCCTCTGGAGTTACTATTCATCAGATGTGCCGTCCGTATTTGCGTTTACATGTGCAGGCTGTTTGGCTTTTGATCTCGGGCGCTTGCGGCGCCATGGCGTGCTGCGATTGCCGCGTCGTGTCAAACCATGACCATCCTTGCTCATGAGCTCAACCAGTATGCCTTCCCGCAATCCACGATCCGCCACGCGCAACTGGTCGCAAGAAAATTCCCGTCTGATGGCTTCAAAAATGGCGCAGCCCGGCAACACCAGATCAGCCCTGTCAAGCCCGATACACGGATGCCCGATCCGCTGCTCATAGCTCAACATCAGCAATTTATCGATCATGGATGCCGCATCATTATTACTCATCCACATACCATCAACTCGGCGCCTGTCATAGCGACGCAAACCCAAATGCACACCTGCAAGCGTTGTTACTGTGCCTGACGTTCCCAGCAGATGGTGGCGTCCACGGGACAGGGCTTGCTGCAATTCACGGCGTTTGGGAAATGCAACCAGCATGTCCCGCACTTCATTGACCATGGTCTCAAAGCTGTCGCGGGTAACATTCTTTCCATCATGACGCTCGGACAATGTCACAACACCGACCGGCAGAGAATCCCACGCCCGCAACGTTCCGCCAAGACGATTGCGCTTTCTGCGCCCACGCCGATCCAGCCAGACGATTTCTGATGAACCACCGCCAATATCAAATAGCACCACACCATCAGAGCGCGGTTCCACAAGCGAGGAGCAACCGGTTACCGCCAGACGTGCCTCCGTCTCGCGATCAATGATCTCCAGTTCAAGGCCGATTTCCTGAAAGACCCGCTGCAGAAATTCAGCGCCGTTTTCAGCAGATCGGCAGGCCTCGGTTGCAATCAGGCGCACCTTCTCGACCTTGTGGTACTTCAGTTTGTTCCAGCATACCCGCAGCGCTGAAATGGCGCGGTCTGACGCTTCATCGCTCAGGCGATTGTTCATTGATATGCCCTCGCCCAAACGCACAATACGTGAAAAGGAATCGATGATACGAAACCCTTGATCGCGCGGTTCGGCAATCAGCAATCGACAATTATTCGTTCCAAGATCCAAAGCAGCATATTTGGAAACTTTACCCTCAGACGATTTCGCGATGCCGTAATTTTTATGATGCCGGGCGCTGTCATGCCGTTTTGGCACAGCACTCTCAAAAGCTATCTTTGCATCAGGATTGTTATTGGCAGCACCATCGACGCTCGCCATTGCCTGACCAGATGCCGCGTCGCTAACGCCATCACCCTTCAGATGCCTCACATCACGCTCAGCTTTTCCGGCATTTTGTGCCGGTTCATCCAACACGGAAACAGATTCAACCTGCTTCGATGCAACCCCGACGACTGCAAAACCTGAGCCTGACTCGGCGGATTCACGGTCGTCAAACGGTTTCGCGGGGACGCTATGCTGCTGCAAAACAGATATGGGTTCGACACCTGTGGCGTCGTCTGACATATCCCTGCGCGCAAGTTCTGCGTCCTGCGAGGATGAGCCCAGATTGCCGGGAACCCCATCCTTGTTCGTCACTATACTTTCCTCGCGCCTTACGCTGGCGGATTGCCAGTGGCGCTTTTACGTTGCCGCCAGTTTAGGCACGGAAAGCACAGTTCGCAAGCATGCGCGTGATTAATGATATCTTTAGGCAAATTGCAGATGGGGGTGCAGAGCCTAGCTGACAGCTGATCTTATGTTGATCAGCGCACGCCCTTTAACCTGCCCTTTGAGGATGGCAGACCCAAGTGCGGGTAAATCAGAAAGCTCATGCTCCTCAATCATGGGTTCCAGTCTGTCAAAGGGCATTTCGGAAACAAGACGTTTCCATGCCGCAACCCGGCGTTCATAAGGGCAAGACACTGAATCAATCCCAAGCAAATTCACACCACGCAACAAAAACGGCACGACGGTAAAGGAAGGCACGGCAGCGCCGCCCGCAAGCCCAATTGCCGCAACAGAACCGCTCGCTTTGGTTTGTTTCAGAACGCGGGAAAGCATTTCGCCACCCACAGCATCCACCGTGCCAGCCCACCGTTCAGACTCCAAAGGACGTTTGTTTTCCTCTGTCAGCTCATCACGGGGAATAATTGTACTTGCGCCAAGACCCTTAAGGTAATCTGCCGTTTCCGGGCGACCGGTCACGGCTGCAACCTCATAGCCAAGATGAGACAAAATCGAAACGGCAACAGACCCAACCCCACCAGCGGCCCCGGTAACCAGAACCTCACCCTTTTCAGGCGTCAAACCGTGGTCTTCCAGGGCCATAATTGCGATCATGGACGTCAGACCAGCAGTGCCGATTGCCATGGCATGCTGCGCAGTCATGCCATCCGGCATCGGGACAAGCCAATCCGCGTTGACGCAGGCCTTCGTCGCGTAGCCACCCCACCAGGCCTCACCAACACGCCAT
>CAZOCA010000239.1:0-5700 GCA_964578105.1 uncultured Pararhizobium sp. | reverse complement strand
ACAACAGATTTCTGCCTGCGCTGAAACGGCTTCGCCTGACCGATCCGGTCGCAGCATGAGGCACACATCAAAACAGTGGAGACAAGACAATGTCTGATTTTGCTTTAGATACCCATCTATCCGCTGCCGGGCCAGACTCTTCTGCCGCGCTGACAACGACGGTCCAGCGGATCATCCTTTGCCTTGCTTTCGTGGCCGCCGCAGCCACCTATGCTCGCCAGTCTCTGCAGTCTGGGTCATCCCCTCAGAACTTCGCCGCGCTCCCATCGCGTGGGAAATTTTCACCCAGGAACTTCATGAACTTTCGCACGCGTGGCTCTTGATAGGACTCCTTTGAGGTGACAAGCCAGAGCCCACTGATCAGGTCTTCAGTTGTGAAGCACATGACAAGATCGGGAAGTTGGTCGCCTTCCACACAAGGAAGCACACCGATGGCCTCTTCGGACCGTAATGAAGCTGACATGGTAACAATGGAATCCACCGTGCTGACGACCTTCGTTCTGTCAAAATGCTGATCCAGCCACTTCATGAGCTTTACGCCTTCAATCATCGCCTCGGGGTAGCTCAGAACCGGATGGTTGATCAGCTCATCTATCGAACGTGGCATCCCGTTCGCCGCAAGATAGGTTTTACTGCAATATATCCCCCACCTGACGGATGGCAGCTTTTTGACGATCAGAGTATCGCCCTCAATCTTGTCGGCGGCGCGAATTGCAATTTCGGCTTCACCATTTTCCAAAGACACATACTGTTCTGCCGAATTTGTCTCAAAATGGATTTCCGGGCTGTGTTTTCGAAACTCCGATATCAATGGAAGCACCCAATGGGCCATGCTGGCATGTGCAGCGGTAACCCGGATTTTTCCATCTACAGTGCGGGCTAAATGGCTTGCCCGTGTTGAGACTTGTTCAGCCGCTTCCCCCATATTCGCTGCAACTTCAATCAGGGCGCTGCCTTGAGACGTCAGCGAATATCCGCGCGTGTCGCGTTCAAACAGCGTCAACCCCAGGGCCGTTTCCAGCGCATGCATGCGTCTGCCAACCGTCGTTTGGTTGATATTCAGTTTCCTTGAGGCCGCCAGTGTCGATCCTTCGCTGGCGACAGCAAGAAAAATGCGTATGTCGTTCCAGTCAAGCATTGGCTCTTCACTCCTGAAGGTAGTCTGCACGGATGCCTAGCCATTATGCAAGTGCGTGGATACCCAACGCTCCTTGCCGGGATCATGCTGAATGCGTAGCCCAATCAAGCGAGGAGACAGGAAATGACCGCGATACCCGCCAAAACCCGAGAAATGCACAATCATCACATGGACAGTACGGTTTGGAATGATATCGACTTTCGTGACGACGATATTGTTATCGCGACTTATGCCAAATCGGGCACGTCCTGGATGCAGCAGATTGTCAGCCAGT
The DNA here is from genome assembly GCA_964578105.1 of uncultured Pararhizobium sp. GTDB lineage: Bacteria > Pseudomonadota > Alphaproteobacteria > Rhizobiales. The sequence continues at coordinate 4,288 of CAZOCA010000239.1, read as the reverse complement.
TGATTTTTCAAGGGCAGGAAGGTTTGCCTGTCGCTGAAATGTCGCCTTGGGTTGATCTTCGCGTGCCGCCTAAAGAGGTCAAGCTTCCAGCAATTGCAGGCCAGGAGCATCGCCGATTTATGAAAACTCATCTGCCAGTTGATGCTCTGGTCTTCTCCGACAAAGCAAAATATCTTTATGTCGGGCGAGACGCCCGGGATGTCATGTGGTCATTGCACAATCACCACGCCAATGCGAACGACATGTGGTACCAGGCATTGAATGAGACGCCAGGGCGCGTTGGCCCGGAGATTGGCAAGCCGCCCGAAAGCAGATCTGAGTATTTTACCCACTGGCTGGACAATGATGGTTCACCGTTCTGGCCCTTTTGGGAAAATGTTCGCAGCTGGTGGGAATTGCGCGATCTTGCCAACGTCAAACTGATCCACTTTGCTGATCTCAAGCGTGACCTGCCCGGCCAAATTCGCGACATAGCCACGTTTCTGGATATCGAAATTGCTCCAGACACGATGGCACAAGTTCTGCATCACTGTTCCTTCGATTACATGAAGGAACATGCGCCTGAATCAGTGCCTCTGGGCGGCGCATTTTGGGATGGTGGTGCGAAAACCTTCATACACAAAGGCACAAACGGGCGCTGGCGCGACGAACTGGGTGCTGAGGTGAGTGAGCGGTATTTATCTCGCGCCGAGCAGGAACTGGGCCAGGACTGCGCTCGGTGGCTGGCTCAGGGATCACTTGGCTGAGCAAGTTGCAAATGAGGGATGCGACGGACGTCCCTCACTATTGTGCATATCTCCACAGCGTTCCGTCTAAGACCCATTTGCGGCCTGAAGTTCCAAGTCTGCGCCGCACGCCAGAACCTTGTCGATGAAAAAATCCAGATCTTCCCGTTTGGTGCGATGGTTGTTGATCGCCACCCGCAGGCAGTGCTTTCCTGCGATCGTCGTATCAGAGGGAACAGCCAAGCCAGACTCCTGTAATCTCAGCATTATTTCTGTATTAATTTCTCTCAGCACGGCTTCATCGGTGATATTGTTTGCGTATCGGAAACAAACGATGTTGAGCCCGACAGGAGCGACGATTTCCAGTTTCGGTTGGCTGCGAACAAGTTGCTCCAGATACTGCGCCTGCTCGATATTCTGATCGATCAAGCGGCCGAATTTCTCCACACCGTTTTCTTTCAATGACATCCAGATCTTAAGTGCCTTGAAGCCACGACTAAGCTCAAACCCATAATCCCCCAAAAACTTGCCGGCTATGACGCCCCGGGTCTGCAACTGAAGATATTCGCCATGCATTTCGAACGTTTCATAATGCTGTTTGGCATCGCGTAAAAGCACGCACCCGGCCTCAAAGGGAGTATGCAGCCACTTGTGTGGATCAAGCGCAATTGAATCTGCCAACTCCATTCCGTCAACAAGAGCCTTGTGCGTGGGCGCGATCCGCAAAAGCGCACCAATACACCCATCGACATGAAACCAGATCGCATGTCGTTGACATATTTCAGCAATCGCATTGAGGTCATCAAGCGCGCCGGTATTCGTTGTACCGGCAGTGCCAATGACGCAGGCAGGCTTGATGCCCGCAGCGATGTCTTCAAGAATGGCCTTTTCAAGGGCTGCAATGTCCATTTTCTGATGGTCGTCACTTGGGATCTCGGTCAGGGACCTTGCGCCCAGCCCCAATGATTCAAGCGCTTTTTGATGGCAGCTATGCACCTGGTCCGATGCGTAGAACCGCAGCGGTTGAGGCATTGCCATAATCCCTTCCGCACGCACATCAATCCCAGCCATGACATTGCGGGCAACCGTATGTGCCACCATGTTTGCCATGGAACCGCCGCTGGTTAATGTGCCGCTGGCGCTGGGCGGAAACCCCATCAATTCTTTGAACCAGTCAACAACCTGACTGTCCAGCATGACCGCAGCTGAGTTGCCACCACCCAGGTTCGACCCTTCCACAGCTGCCAGAAAATCACCCAGCGCTCCGGTAAAATTGCCGGATCCCATATACCAACCCCAAAAGCGCGGGTGAATATTGCCCATCGAATAGGGAAGAAGGTTTTCTCGCAATTCCTCATAGACGGCATCAAGCTCCTGCGGGCCCATTGGTGCAGGCGTTTTGAAATGTGCCCGCACATGGTCTGGCATCTCCTGCCAAACACCGCGATCGCGCACAGTGTCGAGATGCCGGATCGCATCATCAACCATTTCATGTGCCAGTTTGCGTGAGGGTTCCCAGTCTTCGGGATCCAGTGTTTCTTCAAAGTTGTTCATAATCCAGCTAGCCCCATTGGATGCCCAGACAAAGACCGCCATTGGAATGGTTGTGGGCCAAAAGCGCAAGGCAACAATGCAAACTGGTATCAAACGGCGCTCAGGTCATAATGCAGGAAGAAAGCCGATTGGATTCAGACCCTAAAAATTCTGCTGAAATTTACCAACGCTCGACTTGCCTCTGAACAGTGACTGGGCCGTGTAGACGAGAATCGCAAGTCCGACCGCACCAATGGCAGCGACACCCAGCAGGATGATGACATCAACTGGACCGCCTATGTCGCGAAACCCGGAATGGGTTACGCGCTGCAGGAAAAGCACAGCGCCAATTGCCCCGAATGGCATTGCAAGTTGAGCCCAGAGAAATTTGCGCATGGACATGGCCCGGTCGCGGATCAGAACATAAAGATAGGCCATCGTTACAAGGATCGTGATGACGATCATGGCCCAAAACAGGCCGCGGCCAAAAACCTCTTCAAACACAGCCAGCATTGTTTCAAATGTAAGTTCTTTCATGGCAGAGTGCTCCTTACGCTTTGCCGCGTAGCATGGCGTTATATGTCGCCTTAAGTGCGACTTCCTTCATGAGCCAGCTGATCCAAAGCTCCTCCAATGGTGCAATAATGCCGGGGAAGCTCGGTGTCAGATTGTTGTTGTAGTCAAACTCGATCAGCATCGCGCGGCCAACACGGGTGATGAGAGGACATGATGTGTAGCCATCATAGCTCAGGGTTCCCTCAGTGCCGCTGATAGCCGCAACAAGGTGGTCTTCGACAACAGGCACTTGCCACTTAACACTGGCAGCCGTTTTACCCTTTGGCACGCCAGCGACATCACCAAGTGCAAAAATGTCCGGATAGCGCAAATGGCGCAAAGTCCGCATGTCGCATTCAACCCAGCCCTGATCCGTCCATTTGTCGGCCCAGCTCAACCCGGATTGACGAATGATGTCAGGTGCGCGTTGTGGCGGAATGACATGCAGATAATCATAGCCGGTCTCCTGGTCGCCTTGTGGGGTGGAAAATGTGGCAATGCGCCGGCCCGGATCAACCGCTTTGAGAACGTTGGAATAGGCCGGTGTGATGCCGCGCTCATCGAACAGCATGCGCACTTTTTCCGAAACGATTGGGACACCAAACAGCGTGTTATTCTGTGCTGCATAAATAATCTCAAACTTGTCCCGCCCGATGGTTCGGCTCGCAATGTCATCAATCAAAAAGGCGTGTTTGAGCGGTGCACCGGCGCATTTCATTTCCGTCGCCGGACGGGTGAATAATCCAACACCGCCTTGTTCGGTGAATTTTGAGGCGGCTTCCCAGGTCTTGGCCGCATAGTTCGGCCCCGCATAAAGCGCGCCTATGCCATTTGTACCAACGAGATCGAGTGAGAACCCCCCAATGGCCGCATGGTCAAGCACAAGGCCTGGCGCGACGACAAGGAAATCATAGTCAACAGCTTGTCCGCCGGCGGTAGAGACCGTTTTGGCGACAGGATCAATTGCAACAGCTGCTTCATCGATGAAACTGATCCCCTGTGGCAACCAGTCTTCTGTCGATGAAACCGTATAGGAGGCAGGCTTCAGGCCTGCCGCAACGAGGCTCAAGCCTGGCTGGTAAAGATGTTCCTTGCGCCCATCAATGATTGTGATCGCCGCGCCGTCAAGTCGGTCAACAAGCCGATTGACCAGAGATGTGCCAGCGGCACCGGCACCAATGATAACAATGCGCGCCTTCGTGGAAATTCTGGCAGCGGCAATTGCTTGCTGTTCGCGTAGTCCAATGAGGGCTGCGCCGCCAGCTGACAAGGTCAGAAAGCATCTGCGGGAAATCTCTGATTTATCCATTTGGTCAATCCTCCTGCCCGGTAGGCACATTGAGAATTGTCGAAATAGGCATTCATTCTATTGACGTGCATCAAGTGCGAACGGGATTCTTGACGCCGAGCGGCATGGTTTTCAGGGTTTGGCTTGCAGGAACGCTTCCAATTTGGTGTTGACGAACTCCGGTGCA
>CAZOCA010000238.1:0-5714 GCA_964578105.1 uncultured Pararhizobium sp. | reverse complement strand
ATTGAGAATATCATCGTCATCCAAACCTTTGAGGCGATCATTGCCACCCAGCCCGAAAATCAGGTCAGCGTCGTCGGTTCCATCAAAGCGATCACGGCCCTCGCTCAGATAGACCGGTGTAATGTCATCGCTGAGAATGGTGCCGGTAGCAGTGTCGGTATCAATGACCAGTGCATCGCTCGGATTGCTGAGGGTTACGGAGAAGGTTTCATCATTTTCGGCATCAAGATCACCGGCCACCTCTATGGTGATGATCTGGCTGGTTTCACCAATCGCAAACACAACCGTGCCGGATGGCAGGACAGGTGTGGCAAAATCATCTGCGTCGGCTTGGTCCAAGCCGCTGCCGCTGACAACAAAGCTGATGGTCTGTTCGCTGGAGGCCGCTTTGTCGAGCGTGACCTTAAAGGTCAGCTCAACACTGTCCGCATCGCCTTCTTCCGCGCTTGATTGCAGCGGGGAGATTGTCGCGATGGAGGGCAGGCCAATAATACCATCATCAAACTGAAGGTTTTCAATGCTCTCAAGTGTGTCGCTGCCATCTGGGCCATCGATGGTAAAGACGCCATTTGCAAAGCCAATAGTATATTCAGAACGATTGCCACTGAACACAGCCGTATCTGTGCCGTCACCGCCGACCAGCCTGTCATTATCGGCCCCGCCGGTCAGCGTGTCATCATCGTCGCCACCAATCAGGACATCTTCGCCGCCTGCGCCGTCAATCTCATCATTGCCCGCAAGACCATCAATGCGCTCATTCGTTTCGTCTCCGACATAATCATCAATTCCGTCGGTCAGCGGCACAATGGTCAATTCTGCCGCTTCTATAGTCCCGTCGGAGAACTGGAAAAACTCAACGTTGGTCAGGGTATCAGTTCCATCCGGTCCGGAAATGGTGAACTGATCAGTATCAGCATCATAGACAATTGTGGAGGCTGCCATTTCGGTGTCATAGACGGCCGTGTCTGTGTCGTCACCGCCATCCAGAATATCATCGTCACCGCCGCCGCGCAGGGTGTCGTCACCCGCGCCGCCGGACAGGATGTTAACCCCGGAATCGCCAATCAACTCGTCAGAATATTCGCTGCCGATGAGGTTCTCGATATCGCGCAGCGTGTCTTTGCCAGCGCCGCCGGTCTCTTGCGCGCGTGTCGTTTCCAGCGAGACTGTTACACCGCTGTCGGCACCATCATAAGAGGCTGTGTCATTCCCGTCGCCGCCTTCCAGGCGATCATTGCCCTGGCCGCCATTGAGAATATCATCGTCATCCAAACCCTTGAGGCGATCATTATTGTCTCCACCCAGGATCAGATCAGACTCATCTGTGCCATTGAGCCGGTCTTTTCCATCCGTGCCATTGATGATGTTGTACTGGGATCGAGTTGTAAAATTCAGTGTTTCCGCATCACCAATACCACCAAATGCATTGTCAGCACTGTCCAGTATTGCTCCGGCATCGATTGTCACATAGTAGGAACTTTCATACGACAGATCATCAATCGGATTGATACTGACTGAAGAGTCGGTAATGCTGATCTGTGTGCTATCCGTTACATCAATGCTGCTCCAGACGGACCCGTCTGCATTGTGAATTGTCACAAAACCGGTTCCGGCTTTCACAGTTTCATCGAAGATCAGAACCAATGTGGCATCTGTCTGAGTATTGTCCGCATTGTCTGAAGGTGTGCTGGATGTGAGTTGTGGGGCTGTTTCATCCGGCCCAGCTGCTGGCGCCTCAATGGTCTGATCATCAAATTTCAAAAACTCGAAATTCGTCAGCGTATCCGTGCCGTGGGCACCGATAACCGTGGTTACACCGTCTTCGCTGGTGATTGTGTAGTCATCAAGATTACCGAAGAAGACGGCTGTATCCGTGCCATCTCCACCATCCATATCATCATCGCCGCGCATCCCGTAAAGGGTGTTGTCTTCGGCATTGCCGATTATCTGATCATCCCCGTCACCTGCAATAGCGTGCTCAATGGTGGTGCCAAGGGCGATCGTCAGAAATGCAGTTCCTGCCAATGTGGAAGTGCTGCCTTCCGACAGGTTCAAGACCAGATTGCGATACATTGCCGAAGCGTCGATCCAATCCACGCCGCCATCGTTGTCAGTCAGGGTCTCACGACCGCTTTGCGCTGCCTGCGCTGCCAGTACCTCATCGGTGTAGTGATAGACGTCATCTTCGGTGAGCGCGGTTCCATACCCTGTAAAGCGCACTGAATTCAGTGTGCCCTCATCGGTGTTGTAGGCATCCTCGATTTGAACCGTCCACTGTCCGAAGCTGGATTCTCCGCGATAGCCATCCAGTCCGAATGTATAGGAAAATACACCGTCGGAAGTTGAACTGTCTCCACTGGAACCATTGTAAAATGACATCTGAGTTCCGTCGGGGGAAATCAGGTCCATGCGCAGATCTGTAAAATAGGAATGTGTCAGAGAGATCGTCAGCGCAACATGTTCCAGCGCAATGCTCTGGCTGACCATGAAGGAAAAGCTCATGGTCGCCAGATCGATAATCGATTTATTGGCCGTCACGGTTCCGGTTGTGACGCTTTGTTCGTTGGATGAGGTTTCTGGCGTTGGAGTGAACGCACTCCAGACTTCGGCCATCCGCACAGCATTGAAGGCATTGATCATGCCATAGCCGTAATCCTCGCTGAAATGCAGCCCGCCGCCATTCCAGTTGTCGGCTCCGTTCCATTTCCAACTGTGATTTTCATAGGCGGTGGAGCCTGAGTAAAGGCTGCCTGTTCCGACAGATGAATAGCTGAGAATATTCTGGACATCACGCCAGCCAAGCCCGGGATTGGCATCCAGAATGAGTGACACCAGCCCGGCTGTTATGGGGCTGGCGGCCGATGTGCCACCGAACTGATTGGTGTAATCACCGCCGAGCAGACCGTCATAGCCATTGCCATTATCCAGACGGTCAGTTGTTACCGATCCAGCAGGCGCTGAAACCAGCAAATGCGCTCCATAGGTGGAGTAATACGTAACCTGACCACCGGAATCAACGGCCCCCACAGTAACGGTAAACCGGCTGGCATCCAGCCCCTCACCATTGCCATCAATATTGCTGTTGCCGGCGGATTTGACATTGACGGTGCCAAGCCCGCCACGACCAACTTCGGCGGCATTTTCAAATTTTGCTTCATCGCCATAATTGTAAAAACCGGGTGAGGCGCCGTAACTATGATTGGTAACGTCAAATTCACTCAGGGAATTCAGGGTTTGCAGGTAACGCGACCAGTTGCTGTTGATGTCATCTGCACCACCAAAGATGCGGATGCCGGTCACACTTGCGTCAAAGGCGACGCCGACGCCACCGACTCCATTGTTCTCAGCCGCAATCAGACCGGCAACAGAGGTGCCGTGTCCATCGGTGGGTGTCAGCGGTTGGCCGTTATTAAGCGTGCCATTGATGACAACATGCATATTGTCATCATAGTTGCCATCCAGATCCCAATGATCAGACTCAACGCCGTCATCCCATATCCCGACGGTGATGCCTTCGCCGGTATGGTCTGCCCAAATACGCTCCAGCCCGGCAAAGTTCTGACCAAGGGTAAAGCCCAAGCGTCCGACGAGGGCCAGATGCCATTGATTGCCGTAAAGCGGATCGTCAGGAGAATATTCGGGGATCACTGGCGCCTCAATTTCTTATGGTCAATGCTGGCTGGGGTTTACGTTTCATTCATCAAGACTTCATTGCGGGACCGGAGAGGTGTTAAGAACCTCATCCACCCGAAAGGTGCGTGCTGCCTGCTGACAGGTTGAGTGTCGTACAAAAGTGCCGGAGGCAGTGATCGCCTGTCCCGCAGGTGCTTGCTGCTTCGATACACCCATCAGAGAAACGCTTTCCCCGGTGTGCAGTTTGAGCATGGGACACGTGATTCCGCCTGCAATCACAACGCCTGAGAGCGTTTCGGCCTTGGATGCAAGAGCAGGCTGACCTGATGCGGCCGCAAAAAATCCGGCACACAGATAGAGAGAGACAGCTATAAGTCTTTGTTTGATTTGCACGCTAATTCAGCCCCAGCTTGAACTATTTTCTATAGGGCAAATGAATACATAAATTGTTAATTAGTGCATCAGCATGTTAAACAATGGGTCGTAAATTGCGGCAGGCCTGACGTCTGGAACCAACCTGCTCAATGGGTCCGATCTCTTACAGTATTCCCAAACCAATGACTGAAAAGACCGGCTATGACAGACCAAAAACAATCTGATACCGGCAGCCCGGCACGTTCTCGAAATGAGTCGCCCGTTCCGCCCGATTTTTCTTTGCTGCGATTGGTGCCCGGTTCTGTCATGGCGTTCAGTTTGGTCACCAATGTTTTGATGTTGACCGGGCCTCTCTTTATGCTTCAGGTCTATGATCGCGTTCTGTCCAGCGGCAGCGTCTCAACGCTCGTAGCTCTGTGTATTCTGGTTGCAATACTTTATGCGCTTTATGGTTTCCTGGAATTTGTCCGCGGGCGCATCATGGCCCGTGTCGGGCAACAAATAGATGAGCGCTACCGCCATACTGCTTTCAACATGGTGTCCCACTACGCGAAACTGGGCCTGGAACGTGTGAATCTGGCACCGATGCAGGATCTGGTGACCATACGGAATTTTGTGTCAGGTCCAGGTCCCCTTGCGTTTCTCGACATGCCCTGGGCTCCGATTTACCTGTTCGTGATTTATCTCATGCACCCGCTGTTGGGGCTTGCATCCCTTGGCGCTGTTTTGCTGTTGGCCGGGCTGGCCATATTGAACAATAGACTGATTACTGAGCCGACTGAGCTGTCCCAGAGAGCACAGGCTGCCGCGCAGAATCTGGGCGCGGAGAGCCGCCGCAATGTGGAGACCAGCTCTGTGCTTGGCATGACGACTGTCATGCGGGATCGCTGGACCCTGTTGCAAATGGACGCGCTCGAGGCCCAGACAAACGCATCTGACAAGGGCGGTGCCATAACGGCAACATCACGGACTTTGCGGCTGGTCTTTCAGTCAGCCATTCTGGCGTTGGGCGCGTATCTCGCCGTGCGTCAGCAAATATCACCTGGCACCATGATCGCGGCTTCGATTATCATGTCCCGTGCGCTCGCCCCTGTGGAACAATCGGTGACGCACTGGCAGGCCTTCGTTTCCTTCCGCCAGGCCTGGAAGCGGTTTTCAACCTTGATGGCTGATATGCCTGCCTCTGTATCCAGACTGTCTCTGCCAGCGCCTGAAGGCCGCGTTTCCGTTGAGGGGCTGACAATCTTTTCACAATCAGACCGACGGCCCTTGCTGCAGGGGGTGACCTTCCAGTTGGAGCCGGGAAGCGGCTTGGGTATTATCGGCCCAACCGGTGCTGGAAAAACCACACTTGCCCGCGCTTTAACCGGGAATTGGCCTTTGAAACAGGGTGTGGTGCGGTTGGATGGTGCTGATCTTGACCATTGGGATCCGGTGGAGCTGGGGCCATATCTGGGATACCTGCCGCAACGCGTCGATCTGTTCGAGGGAACGATCAGCCAGAATATTGCCCGTTTCCAACCCTCTGCCCGACCCGATGATATTGTAGCGGCCGCAAAGCAGGCGGCGGTTCATGACATGATTCAGCAATTGCCGGATGGGTACAACACCCATCTTGGTCCTCGCGGCGGCACCCTGTCTGCTGGCCAATGCCAGCGCATTGGCCTGGCTCGCGCTCTTTACGGTCAACCCGCATTGGTCATTCT
>CAZOCA010000237.1:0-5718 GCA_964578105.1 uncultured Pararhizobium sp. | reverse complement strand
TTTGGCAGTAGATTTGACCAGAGCTGACAAATCATCCAGCGTTTGACGGCTGCGTGCATCCAGGCCGCGCTCGACCCGGTTCAGGGCTTCATTCAGCGGCACAACAACCGCATCCGAAACAGCTTTGGTGATCACCGAAGCATCAGGGCCTGCCGGTGCGACAGGGTCTGGTTTGGACAGTTGCTGGCCTAATTGCTCCATTACAGTGGACAATTGGGCTTCAATCCGGGCCATGTCGTCTTGCATCTGCTGATGCGCAGCGTCTGAAGCAGCGGCCTGCTCACGGGTCTCGTTAGGTGCTTCTTCTATGCGGCGTTCCAGACTTTCAATCTGGGCCGTGAGTTGTTTGATAAATGACGCATTCTGCGATTTTTGATCTTGAAGATTTTCGTCGGCACGACGGTCGGCTTGCAGCGAGGCGGAATCAAACCGCTTCATTGTGTCGTCGAGGCGCGACAGCAAACCGTCAAAACGCTCTTTGAACATCTGCGTCTGATCGCCGATATCCATTTCGCTGAGTGTGGTCTGCTGTTCCAGCATGATGGCTTCAAGTCGGCCCACCGTATGCTCGATGGATTCAAGCGTTTCGCGGGGCGGCAGGAAGCTGATCAGACTTTGTGCATTGGGCTGCTGCTGCGCAATTTCCGCAGGCAGATTCTTCAGCGTCACTTCCAACTGAGCAAGGTGGGTTTGAAGTGCCGTATTCGTGACGGCATCAGGCTTGCTGCTAGCCGATTTCTCTAACTTCTGGACCGTTAGATCCAGCAGGCTTGCAACATCTCTGGACAAAGCAGGTTTCATCGACTTCAGCGATGCTTCCAGTTTGCTGATCTGCTCCTGCAGCGCCGGGATCTGTGACGCGGTCTCTGGCTGTGTGGCAGTATTTTGCAAACGGATGTGGTCGTCAGCCAGCTTCTGGAAGTTGCGGTCCAGCCGGGTCTGGTCTTCCTGCAGCTTGACCTGCATTTTGGCCATTGGCTGCAGAATTGCCACATCATTTCGGGTTGGCAACTCGGAAATCTTGCTTTCCAGCAGTGCCAGATTGCTGTCCAGTTGCTCGCGAATTTCTTCATTCTGAGATTTCGTCTCAGTGTCGGCCTTCTCAAGAAGCGTGTTTATCTTTTCGCCTAACAGAGCGAAGTGGGCTTCCATTGTTTCATTGAGGGCAGCTTCCTGAAGTGCAGCATCACTCTGCTGCTCATCGGGCTCCTGATATCCGAAGTCTGCATCCTCGGCCAAATCATCTTCATGATAATCATCAAAGCCATCCAACTCGACGGGTGGCGCTGCCGGTTGCAATGCAAGTTCCAACTCATGTTCCAGATCATCGTCGGACAAGAGTTCTTCTTCTGTTAGCTCAGGGCTGAGCACGACTGAATGTGCAGCGGTCTGGCCGCTTTGCGTTTCAAGTGGGGTGGCTTCAGAAGGTACAATACGTTCCTTGAGCGCCAGAATGCGAGCACGCAACTCTTCGACGGTTTGGGCATCTTCCTGAACCGCGTTTTCTGGCGCACTTGACGTAACAGACGTATTTGGTGCGTCCGGTTCGACGTAGCTATCGAGGACCGCCGGTCTTGCCGGGCGAACCTGTGGTCTGTCAGCGGGTTTGGGTTCATCGGACGCTTTCAGTGCGCCCAATTGTTGGCTCAACTCATCAATTGCGTGGATCAGGGCCTGACTTTCTGCGTCAGGTTCCTGTTCTGTGGCGTCGTCCAGCAACGCCTGTTCAGCGACCTGAGTCGCCCGCTCTGCCTCCTGGCGGCTTTGCCGCTGGGTTTGCAGTAGCTTTTTCAACGTCAACTCATCCGGCGACAGATGATCTTCCTGTGCCTCGGTTTGCTGCACGGCATCCTGAAGCCATGCTTCCAAGCTCATCCCGTTGCGTTGGGCGGCTTCTATGACGCGGCTGAAAACATCACTGGGCTCGTCACTGTGATTGTTGTCAACACGACCGGATATTGAGGGTGCTTTGCGCTGTAAAACGGTCACTTGCTTCCACGCTTTCTCGTCGGATCACATGAATTGCCCGCCAAACAGAGCGATTCATGAGAGTTTCAATTACCGAAAAGTCAACAATTATAGTAAACATGTCGTTAATTTCATCGGGAATACTGAATGAAAGATATTGCTCATCGACTGGCCCGTGCAGCCAATTGCCCAAATCTTGGCGCTGAGTTGATCTGTTCGGTGGACCACAGCTGAATGCGCTCTGGCGCAGGAATTTAATTCTATAGCTAAAAGAGTGCTAATTATAAGAATACAATTTGTAGTATGGACTCTGAACGTGTCTTCCTTTAATCGACACAGGCTTTATCCTGGTTGGGACAACGTATTGGTGTCATGAATGGCACTGAAAATGGTAGCTAATAGAGTATAGATCCTGACGCTGTTGCTTGATCAATTTGCCGACCGGAAAATACATATTGTCATCCAAATTGGCTGAAAGTGATGCTGTGAACAAAGGTACAGAAACCGTCTCATCCAGAGCGCAACGAGCAGGGCAGGATGAAGACACTACAGAAAATTCCTTCTCGATAGGACAATTGGCGCGTGAATTTCAGGTCACGTTGCGCACACTCCGCTTTTACGAGGACCGCGGCCTGGTCAGCCCCAAACGTGACGGTACAACACGGATTTACAGTCGGCGCGACAGAGCCAGGCTCAAACTTGTCCTGATGGGCAAAAAGGTCGGTTTTTCGCTCACGGAAATTCGTGAAATGCTGGATCTGTATGATTTGAAAGATGGTCAGATTGTACAATTGCGTGTGGCGTTGAAGCGATTTCAGGAACAGGTTGATGTGCTGAAAGATCAGCGCAGCGACATCGAGCAGGCGATTGAGGAACTTGAGCGCACAGTTGATGTTGTCGCCGGTATGCTGCGCGAAAAAGAGACAGCAACCGGCTGACCAAACCAGCCGTGCAGATCGTCTTCATCATGCAAATGTGAAAAGACGTGCGCACAGCCTGCCTTTTAAAGTTGACGTTAACGTCATATATGCATTGAGAGACATCTTCATCTGTGAAGGGGTTAATGATGCCAACCTATCAAGCGCCACTGAAAGACACTCTGTTTCTGCTGAATGATGTGTTCCAGATGGAACGCTTCAACACTTTGGACGGATTTGCAGATGTAACGCCGGATCTGCTTGAGGCAATTTTGGGCGAGGCAGCTCGGTTTTGCGAACAGAGCCTGCAGCCGCTCAACAGCATCGGGGATCTTGAGGGCTGCCACCGCCATGATGATGGCAGCGTCACGACGCCAAAGGGTTTCAAGGAAGCATTCACGCTTTTTGCAGAAGGTGGCTGGTCCGGTCTCTCAGCCGATCCGGCCTATGGAGGTCAGGGGCTGCCGGGCACTTTGAGCAGCATAATTCAGGAATACATTTACGCAGCCAATTTCTCCTGGGGGTTGTATCCGGTCCTGTCGCAAGGTGCTTATGCCGCCCTGAAGGTGCACGCTTCGGAAGAATTGCGACAGATTTACCTGCCGCCGCTGGCGTCGGGGAAATGGACCGGCACCATGAATATGACTGAGCCTCATGCCGGGACAGATCTGGGCCTTTTGAAAACAAAGGCACAGCCACAGGCGGATGGATCCTACAACATCACCGGTCAGAAGATTTTTATCTCATCCGGCGAGCATGATCTTGCAGAAAACATAGTGCATCTGGTGTTGGCCCGTATCGACGGCGCGCCGGACGGCGTCAAAGGCCTGTCCTTGTTTGTGGTTCCAAAATTCATTCCCGATGAAGATGGCAATCCTGGCCAACGCAACGCGCTGCAATGCGGATCTCTGGAACAGAAAATGGGCATTCATGGCAATGCCACCTGTGCCATGAATTATGACGGCGCGACCGGCTGGCTGATCGGTGAAGAACATCGCGGATTGCCTGCCATGTTCGTAATGATGAATGAAGCGCGTCTGTCTGTCGGCATTCAGGGGCTGGGAATTTCGGAAGTGGCCTATCAAAATGCGGCCAGCTACGCCAGGGATCGGCTGCAGGGCCGGGCTCTGGGCAAGCCCAAGGACCGTGATGCAAAGCCGGACCCGTTGATTGTGCATCCCGATGTCAGACGTATGCTGATGAACATGAAGGCCTTTAATGAGGGCGCGCGCGCTTTGATGGTGTGGACAGCGCTCAAAGCAGACGAGCTGCACAAATCAGAAGATACTGCCATTCGGCAGGCAGCTGATGATCATCTGGGTCTTATGACACCTGTAATCAAAGGCGTGTTCACAGATGCCGGGTTCGCCAATGCGGTGCAGGCACAGCAGATCTTTGGCGGCCATGGTTACATCACCGAATTGGGAATTGAACAATTTGTGCGCGATGCGCGCGTTGCCATGATCTATGAAGGCGCAAATGGCATTCAGGCGCTGGATCTGGTGGGCCGTAAATTGCCAAAGGATGGCGGGCGCGCCCTGAAGACATTCTTGACCGAAGTGACCCTGTTTCTGACCGATATGAAAAAGGATGACGCTTTGGCGATCTACGCCGCCCCCCTCGGGACGGCAGTCGATGATCTGCAAGCGGCAACGGTCTGGCTGGTGGAGAACAGTCTCGCAGAACCTGACAATGCCGGAGCCGCTGCCACCGATTACATGCATCTGCTTGGTCTGGTGTCCATTGGTTATATGTGGGCACTGATGGCGAAGGTCAGCCATGAGCGCCTGACAGGCGAAGACGGCGATCGTGCCTTCTTCGAGGCGAAATTGACCACGGGGCGCTATTTCATGGAGCGCTGCCTGCCGGAAACCCAAACCCATCTGACGCGCATTCGCAGCGGTGCAGACAGTATGATGGCGCTGCCCGCCGAGGCGTTTTGAAGGATATGTGCAATGAATGATGCCTTCATCTATGACGCAGTTCGCACACCACGCGGACGGGGCAAGCCCGATGGCGGGCTCCACACTGTGACAGCCGTAGAGCTGGCAGCCACGCCGCTGCGCGCTTTGCGTCAGCGCCACGATTTGGCAACCGATCAGATTGATGATGTGATTCTGGGCTGTGTTGACCCCATTGGCGAAGCTGGTGGAAACATCGCCCGCGCTGCCGTGTTTGCGGCGGGATTTGACCAATCCGTACCGGGTATGCAGATCAACCGCTTCTGCGCATCAGGTCTGGATGCGGTAAACACTGCCTTTGCCCAGATTGCCAGTGGTCAGAACGACTTGGTTGTGGCTGGCGGCGTTGAATCCATGAGCCGCATTGGCATTGGCGCGTCGGGCGGTGCATGGCCGGTCGATCCCAGCGTAGCGGTGCCATCCTATTTCATGCCGCAGGGTGTTTCTGCTGATCTGATCGCCACAAAATACGGGTTTTCGCGTGATGATGTGGACGCCTATGCCGTGCAAAGCCAGCAGCGAGCAGACAAGGCCTGGCAGGACGGTCGCTTTGCAAACTCCATTGTACCGGTCCATGCGCCGCATGGTGAAATTCTGCTGGACCGTGACGAGCACATGCGACCGGATACCAATATGCAGTCTTTGGCTGCCCTGCAGCCCTCCTTTGCGCTGATGGGTGAAATGGGCGGCTTTGACGCCGTCGCTATTGAAGCGCATCCGGAGATCGAACAAGTCAACCACATGCATCATGCGGGCAATTCGTCAGGGATTGTCGATGGTGCTGCAGCCGTGTTGATCGGTTCCAAAGACGCTGGAGAGCGTGCCGGACTAAAGCCGCGCGCCCGCATCAGGGCCTGCGCCAGTATCGGTTC
>CAZOCA010000236.1:0-5744 GCA_964578105.1 uncultured Pararhizobium sp. | reverse complement strand
CTGTGATCCGGTCTGCTAGTGGTATTGGTCATAATACGCCTCTGGAAGGTTGCCGGCTTGCTATACCCAAGCCACTGGAGTTTGTCAGCCCATGCAACTGGAATAACCTTGTTGAAATTCGTGAGCAGAGGTTGCTTGCGGGGGCGCTGGAAAAACGGCATTTAATGATCATGCGCCCAGAGATTCTGACACCTCTTTACCAATCTGTTCAAGTGCTTCCCAAAATCGGGCCAAAACTGGCTGTTTTGTTGGGAAAACTGACCCGTGGTGCCGAGAATGAAGATGCACGTGTCATCGATTTGTTGTTCCACCGACCTTACAGTCTTATCGACCGGCAGCAGCAACCAGGCGCGGCGCATGCAAGAGATGGCGAAATAGCGACAATAAAACTGCATATTGATCAACATGTGCCGCCACCGCGCGGAAACAAGCGACTGCCCTACCGGGTGACCGGACATGATGACAGTGGTGAGTTGGATCTTGTGTTCTTTCACGCTCATGCATCCTACCTGGAAAAAGCACTTCCAGAGGGCGAAATTCGGTATGTCAGTGGGACTGTGGAATGGTTCCGCAATATTCCTCAGATGGTGCATCCAGATCACATTGTGAGTGCCGAAGATTTTGCCACCATGCCGCTGATTGAGCCTGTCTATGCAATGACTGGTGGCCTGTCGCGCAAAGTTTTTGGACGCGCTGTCACTGCAGCTGTTGAACTGGTGCCTGACCTGCCTGAATGGCATGATCAGACAATTTTAGGACCCAGAAACTGGCCGGATTTTCAACAGGCATTGTTCAGATTGCACGCCCCGAAAACACCATCTGATCTTGAGCCTGAAAGCCCTCATCAAAACCGCCTTGCCTATGATGAACTGCTGGCAACGCAGCTTGCCCTGTCGATTACGCGCCAGAAGATGAGAAAACAAAAGGGTGTCTCAAGAGACTTCTCGGGGGGCAAAAGCCAAGCGATAAGGTCTGCGCTTCCTTTCTCCCTGACAGGATCGCAGCAGGCCGCCATTAGCCAGATTGAAATTGATTTGCGCAAGCCAGAACGCATGTTGCGTTTGCTGCAGGGAGATGTCGGGTCCGGAAAAACGCTGGTCGGCCTGATTGCCATGGCTGACGTGGTGGAAGCGGGTTCGCAGGCTGGATTTATGGCCCCCACGGAATTGCTTGCCCGACAGCATTTTCAGACCATGGAGCCGCTTTGTGAAGCCGCTGGGCTGCGTATTGCCATTTTGACCGGTAAGGACCGGCAATCCCATCGCAAGGCCGTCCTGGCGGATTTGGAGGCTGGACTGATCGATATTCTGGTCGGTACGCATGCATTGTTTCAGGAAAGCGTCGCTTTTCGCGATCTTGGTCTCATCATCGTCGATGAGCAGCACAGATTTGGCGTGCATCAACGGTTGGCATTGTCAGCCAAAGGTGTCGCGGTTGATGTTCTGGTCATGACGGCAACGCCGATTCCACGTACATTGGTGCTCACCTATTTTGGTGATATGGATGTTTCGAAATTGACCGAGAAGCCAGCGGGCCGACAGCCAATCGACACAAGGTCGGTTTCACAGGACCGGCTGGATGATGTGATTTCTGGGCTGCAACGCGCTGTTAGCGGTGGCACGAAAGCCTATTGGGTCTGTCCCCTGGTTGAAGATGCAGAAGTACTTGATCTCACATCTGCTGAGGAGCGTTTTGCAACATTGCAATCCGTATTCGGCAATCAGGTTGGTCTGGTACATGGGCGTATGACCCCTGCCGAAAAAGATGCCGCCATGTCTTCTTTCAAATCGGGAGAAACCAGAATTCTGGTCGCGACAACTGTCATTGAGGTCGGCGTGGATGTTCCTGACGCCACTATTATGGTGATTGAACATGCAGAGCGCTTCGGGCTGTCACAGCTCCACCAGTTGCGTGGTCGTGTTGGCCGTGGCGCAGAAAAGTCGTCCTGTATTTTGATGTATAAAGGACCCTTGGGCGAAACTGCCAAAGCGCGTTTGAACATTCTGAGAGATACGGAAGACGGTTTTCGCATTGCCGAGGAAGATTTGAAGCTGCGCGGCGAAGGCGAAGTTCTGGGCATTCGCCAAAGTGGCGCTCCAACGTTCCGAATTGCCGATTTGCAGGCGCATGCGGATCTACTTGAAATGGCCAGGAAGGAATCACGCCTTATCCTGGAACGCGATGCCGATATGCAAAGCGAACGTGGTCAGAAATTACGGGTGTTGTTGTATCTGTTCGGATTGGATGAAGCTATCCGCTACCTGAAGTCGGGATAAATCCCCTACTCTGCGGGCTCGACTTCACGGGCAGCTTTTTCAAGCATTTCCTTGGCAATTTTAGGATCATCGCCCTTAACGCTGACGACATTATCCGGATTGGTTACGACGTTACCGCGCTCCTTGTCCGGATTTACCAGACCAGCCGAAATGACCAACTTGGCGGCTTGTTCAACCGACATGTCCAGTGGAGTCAGGTCTTTGCTGGGTACAAAGAGCAAAAAACCCGATGTTGGATTGGGTGTGGTTGGTAAAAATATCGACACCATGCTGTCCTCCACAAACTCACCGAGCTTGACCTTCACCTCACCCTTTGTTTCGGTCGAGATAAATACAATCGCCCAAAGGCCGCGGCGAGGATATTCCAGAAGTGCAGCTGTTTGAAAAGATTTGGAGCTATCAGACAGCACCGTTTCGAAAATCTGTTTCAAGCCCTGATACAGATTTCTGACAAGTGGCATGCGGCCTAAGAGCGTCTCTCCATAGCGGATAATCGTCTTACCTACGATACCGGCGGTGAAGAACCCCAGCAGTGTGATCGCAAGAAATGCAAACAACAGGCCGCCACCTGGCACCGAGAATGGCAAATACGTATCCGGATTGTAGACAGATGGTATGAGCGGCTTTACCCAGCCATCAATCCACTGAATGAAAGTCCAGGTAAGATAAATCGTTATGCTGACGGGGGCCGCAATAACAAGGCCGGTAAGAAAATAGTTGCGCAGACGTAGGCCCGGGCTGAGCCGCTTGCGAATGTCTTTACCTGTCTTCGGGTGTTTAGGGGCCATTTTTTTCCATCAACTGGCCACGAAAAACGACTGTGGCTTTCCGACAACATAATTCTCAAATGTGAAAGCGCAATGGCAGGGTGTGCTTTCTATCGACAAATTACGATTAATATCACTCCACTGTGACAGATTTAGCGAGATTTCGTGGTTGATCGACGTCGGTCCCCATGAAAACCGCTGTGTGATAGGCTAAAAGCTGGATTGGAATGGAGTAGATCAAAGGCGCAATATCCGGGTGAACATCCGGTAAAACAATGGTTTTCAGCGTTTCCACTTCTGCCTTTGCAGCGCCTGCTGCATTGGTAAACAGGATGATTTGCCCACCTCTGGCAGCGACTTCCTGCATGTTGGAGACGGTTTTTTCAAAAACATTGTCAAATGGGGCGATAACCACCACCGGCATGTCTTCGTCAACCAGCGCGATGGGACCATGCTTCAACTCGCCGGCCGCATAACCCTCTGCGTGAATATATGAGATTTCCTTGAGTTTCAGGGCGCCTTCCTGAGCCAATGGGAAGTTCGTTCCCCGGCCCAGATAAAGGGCGTGGCTGGCTTTCGACAGATCGCGCGCCAGACTTTCGACATCATCTTCCTGGGACAACGCCATAGATGTCAATCTTGGCACGGCAGAGAGCGCTTCAACGATTTCTTTCTCAGCGGCGGGATCAATGAAGCCGCGGGCAACACCTGCCTGCACCGCAAGAGAAGCCAAGACCGATAATTGACAGGTGAAAGCTTTGGTTGAGGCAACGCCAATTTCTGGTCCGGCCAAAGTGGGGAAAACGACATCTGATTCCCGCGCGATTGTGCTTTCTGGCACGTTTACAATGCTGGCAATGGTTTGGCCGTTTTGCTTGCAGTAACGCAGGGAAGCCAGAGTGTCGGCTGTTTCGCCCGACTGAGAAATAAACAGCGACAGGCCGTTTTTGTCGAGCGGTGCCTCGCGATAGCGAAACTCTGATGCAACATCGATATCGACCGGCAGGCGGGCCAGTTTTTCAAACCAGTACTTTGCGATCTGACCTGCGATATAAGCGGTTCCGCAGGCTGTCATGCTGATGCGAGACAGTTTTGCAAAGTCAAATGGCAGGTCTGGCTGTTGGCTGGCCTTGCCCTCTGCAAAGTCCAGATAGTGGCTTAGCGTGTGGCTGATCACTTCCGGCTGCTCATAAATCTCTTTCAGCATGAAATGCTTGTAGTTACCCTTATCCACCATCAAAGCGCTGGAGCTTGAGCGCTGCATAGGGCGTTCGACCGGTTTGCCTTCGCTGTCGAGTATCTCCAGGCTGTTGCGGGTGATGGTGGCCCAATCGCCATCATCCAGATAGGTGATGCGATCGGTGAATGGAGACAATGCAATAGCGTCAGAGCCGATATACATTTCGCCATCGCCATGACCGATCGCTATGGGGCTGCCGCGACGCGCCGCGATCAGAAGGTCTGCATCGCACTTGAACAAAACAGCCAGAGCAAAAGCGCCCTGAAGCTTGTTCAGCGTATTAAACACGGCTTCCTTAGGAGACCGTCCCTTTGACATTTCATGCGAAATTAAATGCGCGATGACTTCCGTATCGGTTTCTGATTCAAAGACAGCGCCCTCTTCCAACAGTTTTTCACGTAAGACGCTGAAGTTTTCAATAATTCCATTATGGACGACGGACACATCACTGGTGGCATGTGGATGAGCATTCCGGACAGAGGGAACACCGTGTGTTGCCCATCGTGTATGACCAATTCCGGACAGACCATCGAGTGGCACTTCAGCCACGTGCTGCTCAAGATTGATCAATTTGCCTTCGGCGCGACGTCTGTCGAGTATGCCGTCATGAATTGTGGCGATGCCCGCAGAATCATAGCCGCGATACTCGAGCCTCTTAAGCGCATCAACCAGAAGCGGGGCAACCGGCCTGGTTCCCAAAATACCTACGATACCACACATATATCTGCTGCTCCCCAACGAACACGAGTAAACGAATGACCTGTTACCATTTCTGGTGATGTGCCAAAAAGCTCTGCCATAGCCAAATCAAGTCATATGTCGAAATATTGCTGTTGAGGCCTGAATTCAGAGCATAATTCTGCAATGCGATCTGGGTTTGTCTTGTGGTCAAACATTCTAAGAACGCGTTAAAGCCCGACGGCTGCATCCTTCGGATGCTTCATAAAGTCTGAATCTGAAATCAATCCTGTGTTAATCTGCGCTCCGCACCGGTCCCGTTTCAGAGTGATTGCCCGTATAAAGAAATCTTTATATCTTCAATTCGTTTGTTGACATTTTGCTTCCATGGCGCGATTGCAATGAAAACACCCATTGGAATTTGATCATGACCGCCACAACGCTTTCCAGCCTGCTGGATCAAAAACCTGTTCTATTGGCCGACGGAGCCACAGGAACAAACTTTTTCGATCTGGGCCATGGACCAGGAGATCCGCCGGAATTCTGGAACCTGGATGAACCGGAAAAGGTAACAGAGCTTCATCAGGCTTTTGTTGATGCAGGGTCTGACATCATTCTTACCAACACATTTGGCTCAAACGCCCCTCGCCTGAAACTGCACAAGGTTCAGGATCGGGTTTTTGAATATAATTACGCCGGAGCAAAGCTGGCCCGAGATGTGGCTGACAAAGCAGACCGTCCGGTTGTGGTTGGTGGATCTGTCGGTCGGACTGGTGAGTTATT
>CAZOCA010000235.1:0-5748 GCA_964578105.1 uncultured Pararhizobium sp. | reverse complement strand
CCGGTCAGGAACAACAAGCCAAACAGCGTCGCACTACCAAACGAAAACACATCCAGGTCCAGATTAGAAGGCAAGGCCAGCCCGACAATCAAAACAAACGCGCCAAGAATGACGCGCCACGAAACCAGACCGGAAATCAACAAAAGCAAAGCTCCCGGCACAGTCGCCAGGGCCACATTCTGTGACATCGGCTCCAGTTGAACCTGAGGAAACGACAGCAGCAGCAGGGACAGGCAAATGGCTGCCGGACTTAAAAACCCGAAGCCGCGCCCTCCAAAGACATGTTCACCAATGACGCATCCAAGAGACAGGGTCAGGGCCAATTGCCACAATGGCAAAGTAGGCGGAACCAGAACGGCAACGATCAAGGCAACCGACACGCCGTGAAAATAGAACTTCCTTTTGCGAAGGATGGCAAAAATCAGGTCCCAGAAAATAGCTGTCAGCAGTGCGACCGCCAGCAACTGTGCCTGCGCGTTGCCTCTTTCAAAAACCACCAAAACGATTGGCAGCAAAAGAGCCGCGGTCTGGAGGATACTGATCCCGCCAACGCTCAGCCTCGGGAAAAGTCCGGGGCGCAGGATCATACAAGGTCCCCCGCCAGATCATCTAGGACGTGCCTGAGAAGCACGCCATAATCGGCGCCGCTGCTACACAATTCGGTCAAAGCCGCGACATCCTCTTCGACGAGAGCAAGACACCCCAGCCGCTCGGCAGCTTCGCTATCACCAACGCTCAAAGCGCGCATGAGCGGAACAGGCAAAACATCAATGGCCAGAGCCTGTTCCAAAGCGCCAGTTGGAATAATGACACCTTGTGCAGCAGATGGCCCTGACAACCAGCGCCAAATGCTTTTGTCTGATGGCTTGTCCATGATTGTAATCTGCTGATGATAACGGCCGATATAGGCAGCTTCTCGTCCCGTCAGCGCGTCACCAGACAGGATTCGCTTGGTGGAACGACCACTTTGGGATGTAAATTCGCCGCTGCAGATATCGCGTATACCGCCGCCAAGGCAGGTTCTGACAAGCTTTGGCGCGGCTGCCCGCGGTCCCGAAATTGAAATCAAACGATCCGCCAGATACTGCCCGGTTTGAAACAGATGACCGATGGCAGCAACATCCTGATATCCGATTGACCAGACCTGTTGGTCAAGACTGGCCGGGTGCAGTCGATCAATATGGGTTCCAGACAGTCCCGCTGCGCGGGTTCCACTGAAGAATGCACCCTTCACACGGTCTGAGAACGTACAAAGCATATCTTCCGGCGCCTGACAGACATAGACCGACCCGTCAGTCAGACGGGTCAGTAACTCAACGCCCAGCTGAAATTCAGCTTTCCGGCGTTCCAGCACAACCCAGGGCGCCGGCGCCCGAGGAGATATTTGCGTCGCATTGACAAAGATAGCGGCAGGCGTCGCATCCGGCGCTGGAATGCCGCCAAATGGACGTGTTTGAAAGGCTGGCCAGAGGCCGCGCTTTAACAAGGTCTGGCGCACGCCCTCATTGCTGGAATCGTCAATCGTAGCGGTATCCGAATGATCGTCCGTGACTTCATCCGGCTCGCTCTCCTCTGCTTTTATGACAAAAGCAGACAATGTTCGGCGCGGCCCATAATCAATCGAAGCAACGCGCCCGGACAATGGCGCTGCAAATGCAATGTCCGGGTTTTTACGGTCCGTGAAAACAATCTGTCCTGCCGTGACCCTGTCCCCTGGAGCAACGGTCAGGGCAGGACGAAGCCCCGGGCAGTCGGCACCCAACAAAGCTGCAGTGCTGACGCAGCATTCTTCATGCACAAGATTTTCCACAGGTGCACCCTCTTTGGAGAACTGCAACCCACGTTTGACTTTGGTGTGACCCATCAACAGCGATCCTTCACCGGGAAAACAAGAAACGTTGAAACGTAATCTCTGATTTCAGATCATCAATCAGGAAGAGATGGATATCTTTGATCTCCATCAATGATTGCATCTCTGCTTGTGATATTTTTTCAGGGTTGATCTTCAAAAAACAGTGGAGCGTAGTTCATGAATAGGTTGTTGAAGGCCGTTTGTACGGTCACCGGCTCGGTTTTCCTGATGTCACTTATTGTGCCCTTGAACACGCTTGTGCCCGTGACATCCGCCAATGCTCAGGATGCGGCTCGCTCTCCGATCGCGGACATTGTCGAGGCTTGGCGTGCGTCACCACATGCCGACAGGTCATCTGAAGCGTTCACACATTGGAATGAAGACGGCGAGATTCCCGGATCATGTGCCACGTGCCACTCCAGCATTGGTGCAGAGGATTATCTGAACGGACCCATGAGCACGCCAGGAGTCATAGACCACCCCGTGCCTCTGGGCACCACAGTTGGATGTGTTGTCTGTCACCAAAGCAGTGCCGAAACTCTGGCATCTGTGCCGTTTCCCTCAGGTGTTGCTATCGATACGCTGGGCGATGGCGCGGTTTGCGCCGTATGCCATCAGGGCCGCGCGTCCAGTGACAGGGTCAACACCGCGACGCTTGACATCGAGGACGACGCAGTTTCAGCCGACCTTACCTTTATCAACATCCATTACGCTGCAGCTGCAGCAAGCCTTATGGGCGGCGAAGCGCGGGGTGGCTACCAGTATGAGGGTAAAACCTACAAGGGCAAGTTTGCCCATGTTCCCAATCTTGCAACCTGCACAGACTGCCACAATCCGCACACGCTGGAAGTCGCACAAGAAAGCTGCGCCACCTGCCATCAGAACATCTCGGAATTCACAGACATCAGAATGTCACCCATCGATTTTGATGGAGACGGAGACACCACAGAAGGCATCGCAAACCCGATTGCCACCATGCATGAAAAGCTTGACGTGGCGATCCGCGCATACGCAGCAGACGTGACCGGAACTGCTATTGTCTATCACTCTGGATCGTTCCCCTACTTTTTCACAGACAGTGACGGCGATGGTGCGGCATCGGGCGAAGAAGCCATATATCCCAACCGTTATCAGACCTGGACACCACGTCTCCTGAGGGCGGCCTACAATTATCAGGTTATCGCCAAGGACAAGGCGATCTACACCCACAACCCGCATTATGCATTGCAATTGCTCTATGACAGCCTTGAAAACCTGTCCGAGCAGGTGGACGTAGATATGTCGGGTCTGGTGCGGCCCTGAAACTGACACCATAAAAGCGGCACAATCAGTTTTGGAGCCAATTGCCTCGGTCTGCGCCGCCTCTCAAACAGAGGCGGCCAGCAGATCGGTCGCCTCAAACGAATTGGCCATCAGATCGAGCAATATCGGCCTGCACGCGGCATGAGCATCATGATTGTCCCTTCTGGTTACGATGACCCTTGTCAGCCGAACCGGAACCCTCAAAGAGTTACAGGCGCTGTGATATAACTCACCCTGCAAGGTTTGACGGTGCTCAAGAAGGTCCACACGATCTGGCGTCAAATGAACACTTTGCTGGAAGATGCTTTGGGATAGGAAATCAACCATGCACTCATTCATGAAAAACCGCTCCACCTGCCTGCTTGCCCTGACATCAATTGCCCTTTGCAACACGGCGATGGCTGAGGCGCCTGCATTGCAAACGCCCGCCCCCGTTATCTATCTTGCCGATAATCTTGACGAGGTGGATGCGCTTGGCTGGTGCATCGATACATTGGGACGTGGGTTCTCTGAACAACTTC
Source organism: uncultured Pararhizobium sp. (assembly GCA_964578105.1). GTDB lineage: Bacteria > Pseudomonadota > Alphaproteobacteria > Rhizobiales. Next base: position 2,073 of record CAZOCA010000235.1, on the reverse strand, counting down.
AGGCCCATTCCTGCAAACCACAAGGTGGTGATGTGCAGTTTTTCTTTGATGGTGAAACCGGCCAGATCCAATCCGCCGAATTCGCTGACAAATGCATGACATTGAGTGAACCGGAAAACGAAGCTGTACCCTTTGGACTAAAGGATTGTCTGGAGAATGATGCCAGCCAGCAATTCGCCTACGCCACTGAGACAATGCAATTCACTCTGGCAAGCGACGAAACCCTGTGTCTCTCGGTTGCTGAAACAAGTCGCAGCGCAGGGCCGTTCATGTCACGCGATCTGAAGCTGACACCCTGTCAGGGCACAGATTCAGTATTCATGCAGTGGATCATCAAGAGCAGTTGACCTGAAGCCAAACACGCAACACTCTGGGCGAAATGCCCCCCAACAGGTCATGGAATTGTGCTGACACCCAAACTGCGCACATTTATTATGCAGAACAAACTGACGGTCGGCTTCTGCGCTGCGTCTTTTTTGGCTTTGATCTATTTTGCTGGCAGTTTCGCGGCAGAACTCATCTACTTCAATGATCCAAGACATCAGAATGAGACCCTAAAGCCCTGGATGACTCCGCGATATGTAGCGCTGTCCTATGATCTACCTCGGGAAACCATACGTGAGATTTTCGGATTTACAGAGGCGTTTGAAGGCCCGCGGCGCATGCGGTTTGTGGCCGAAAGGCTGGACGTCTCACTGGAAGATTTGACGCAGATGGTTCGGGATGCCGCACAGGATTATCGTGAGCAGACAAATGACTGATTATTTTCTTGGCCTTATTCCCGACTATGGCCTGTGGATTGTCTTCGCTTGCGTTGCCATTGCCTGCTTGGGCATTCCGCTGCCTTCATCTGTCCTTGTCCTGACATCAGGAGGGTTTGCCGCTGCCGGTGATCTGGATATTCTGAATGTGCTTCTGGTAACCTTCACAGCATTCGCTCTGGGCGATCAACTGGCTCTCAACGCAGCGCGCATTGTCGGCCCGTCCATACTCGACAAGCTGCGATCGATTGGAAGATTTCGTGGTTTGGTGGCGCGTGGCGAACTGCTTCTGGAGCAAAAGGGAACGACGGCCATATTCCTGAGCCACACAATCCTGAGCCCGGTTGGCCCCTATGTGACCTACATTTGCGGTGCCAGCAAAATGAGCTGGCTCAAATTCTCCACCACAGCCCTGATCGGCACAGCGCTCTGGACCATCACATACACCATGCTGGGCTATTTGTTGGCGAGCCAGTTGACGACATTGACGGAAGCCGTTCGGAATTTTCTCGGCATCGGCATTGCCTTGATCTGTTTCAGCGCAAGCGCATTCGTGATCTATCGCAAATGGCTCGTCTTCAAAGCCGAGACCGGGCAACTAGTCTAACAGATCCAATATTTCACGCGCGATGGCTCCGTCTTTCAAACGTAACTCGTCGAGAACAGAATAATGATCCCTGTTCGCAACCAATATGTGACGCAGATCTTTGTGCGAGTCAGCCAGATGTGATGCATGATCCCGGCTTTGCCGCCTCAACTCGGGCAGTTCCAGTTCACCTGCAAACAACAGAACTTTCTTGTTGCTCTCCAAATGCCTGTTGATTGGACTCAGGTCGAAGGTTTCGGCATCAGACAATTTCAGCTTTTCATTCAGATAGCATTTTGAAATCGGCTCCAGATCAAAGATGCCGCTGATTGAGACAAAACCTTTGACGGATGGATGCTCAGCCAGGATCGCAGACAAATGCCCGCCTGCAGACCAGCCACCGATATAGATTTTGCCAACGTCGAACCCCAGCCTGTGATTCTCACGTAGCAAGTGCTCAATGGCGAGCCCAATTTCGGATACAATCTCGCTCAGTGAGGCCTGCGGTGCCAGCGTATAGCCAATTGTTGCAACATTGACATGCCCGGCACAAAGACCTTCTGCCACAAAGGCAAACATCTCTTTGTTATTGCGCTGCCAGTAACCGCCATGAATAAAAATGAACAAGCCGCGATCTGGTAAATCAGACTTGAAAAAATCCAATCTGTTTTTTGGTTTCGGACCATATTGCAGATCCAGAACCGCGTTCTGACCGGCTCGCACATC
>CAZOCA010000234.1:0-5753 GCA_964578105.1 uncultured Pararhizobium sp. | reverse complement strand
CATTTTCTGCAAACCGTGACTTGAAGGAATCGCCTCGCCTGATCACAAAAAGGGTAGGCATGTATCTTTGGTACCAGAACGGCGATCGGCTGATTGATGGCTCGTCGGGCCTGTTTAATGTTGCCTGTGGTCACGGCCGCAAGGAAATTGCTGATGCCGTCTATGCGCAAATGCTGCAAAATGACTACACAGCGCCGTTCCAACTGGGACAGCCGACATCTTTTGCATTTGCAACCAAACTCGCCAAAATCATGCCCGAACCGTTCAATCACGTGTTCTTCACCAACTCCGGTTCGGAATCCATTGAGACGGCCCTGAAGATGATCATGGCCTATCACCGGGCACGTGGAGAATCTCAGCGCATTCGCTTTGTCTCGCGCGAACGGGCCTATCATGGCGTCAATATGGGCGGTGTGTCCCTGTCGGGCATGGTGCGCAATCGCGAAACCTTCCCGGTGGTGCTGCCAAACATTGTCATGCTGCGCCATACCTGGGAAGAGGATCAGCTTTTCACACGCGGTCAGCCGGAAACGGGTGCACACCTTGCCAATGACCTGCAACGCCATTGTGAGACCTATGGCGGCTCCACCATTGCTGCGGTGTTTGTCGAACCCATTGCTGGCTCCACCGGTTCGCTTGTGCCACCAAAAGGGTATCTTGAGCGCCTTCGTGAAATCTGTGATCAGCATGGCATTTTGCTGGTCTTCGATGAGGTGATCACAGCCTTTGGTCGTTTGGGAACGCCATTCGCTGTTGACGCGTTCAATGTCATGCCGGACGTCATTACCATGGCAAAAGCACTTACCAATGGTGCCATTCCCATGGGAGCCGTATCGGCCACTGACGAGATCTACGAAACCATCATGAACGCCGCGCCTGAAAATGCCATTGAGTTTTTCCACGGCTATACTTATTCCGCGCACCCTGCGGCCTGTGCTGCTGGTCTGGCCACCCTTCAAATCTACGAAGATGAAGGCCTGTTTGAGCGTGCGGCAGAAATGTCGGATTACTTCCTGGATGGGATCTGGTCGCTGAAAGGACTTCCCATTGTGAAGGATCTGCGCGGATATGGCATGATGGCCGGTGTTGAGGTTTTCCCGGAAGAAGGAAAACCTGGCATTCGTGGCAACAAACTTCAAAAAGAGCTGTTCTGGAAAGGCTGCCATGCCAAATGGACTGGTGATACGGCCATTCTTGCACCATCTTTGATCGCTGAGAAAAGTCACATTGATGAAATCATCGAAGCGTTCCGCAACACTTTGAAGAATATGTGACCTCATCTGCAGAATCCCTGACGATTTGAAGGCGGGAAGTTTGGACAACCCGCCTTCATTTTAATAATATATTTGCATAATTGTCAAAAAAATGAAAAATGTTCGTATAATTTCATTTTGAACAATGGATGTGAATTGATGAAAGACGGTTTGGCGAACAGAACAGCCCATCCCAAGCCAAATGGCCGGGCCAACAAAAATGACCGGGTCAAACAAGACGGCCAGGCCAGTTTTTTGGCAGCAGAGCGATCCGCCTCTGGCCTTATTGGCGATGACATTCGCGCCCTTCGCAAACAGAAAAATCTGACATTGGCTGATCTTGCAGAAGCTCTTGGCCGTTCAATCGGCTGGCTGAGCCAGATCGAGCGCAATCAGACTGACCCTTCCATCCAGGACCTCCGGAAAATCGCGAAGAAATTCGAGATTCCGATCAGTTTCTTTTTTCGCAACAGTCAGGCTCCCGCTGAAGAACTGGGAACCATCGTCCGCAAACAGAATAGAATTGCGCTGGGCTCGCGGGAGAGCGGCCTTGTGGAAGAGCTTTTATCGCCTGACATCGCGGGTGATTTTGAAATGTTGAGATCGATTTTTGCCCCCGGTGCGAAGAGTGGCGACAAGCCAGCTCGGCCCGTTCAGGAAGGTGGCTTTATCGTGTCCGGACAATTGGAAATGTGGATTGGTGGACGCCACCACACCCTACATGAAGGCGACAGCTTTCAATTTCAGAACAAAACCTGCTGCTGGCAAAATCCTGGAGATGAGCCAGCTGTTGTCATCTGGGTTATTTCACCCCCCATCTATTAAGCGCAATTGGAGGCACAAAATTGGCTAATCTCCCTGACAAGGCCCGTGTGGTCATTATTGGTGGCGGCGTATCGGGATGCTCTGTTGCTTACCACTTGGCCAAGCTTGGCTGGACGGACATTGTGCTTCTGGAGCGCAAGCAATTGACCAGCGGCACCACCTGGCACGCGGCTGGACTGATCGGTCAATTGCGGGCAACCCACAATATGACGCGACTGTCGAAATACAGTCAGGAACTCTACACGACGCTGGAAGCCGAGACCGGCCTTGCCACCGGTTTTCGCCGCTGCGGTTCAATCAGCGTGGCTTTGACGCAAGCCCGCCGTGAAGAATTGTTGCGCGGTGCCTCAATGGCGCGCGCTTTTGGCGTTGAAGTCGAAGAAATCGGTCCTGATGACGTCAAACAGCGCTATCAATTTCTGGAAACAGAAGATGTCGTCAGCGGCATATTCCTGGAAAAGGATGGTCAGGGAGATCCCTCAAACATCACACTGGCGATGGCCAAGGGCGCGCGTCAGAATGGCGCTCAGATCTTTGAACAAACAAAAGTCAAAGCCATCCATTCCAGCAATGGCGCGATAACCGGTGTTACTGCTGAAAAGGACGGTGTCGAGCAACATATTGCCTGCGATCACGTAGTGAATTGCGCTGGCATGTGGGCGCGGGAACTGGGTGCCATGGCAGGCGTTCCCATTCCTCTGCAGGCCTGTGAACATTTTTACATTGTCACCGAAACCATTCCCGACTTGCCGCAACTACCAGTTTTGCGCGTTCCCGACGAATGCGCCTACTACAAGGAAGACGCTGGCAAAATTCTGCTTGGCGCATTTGAGCCTGTCGCAAAGCCTTGGGGCATGGACGGCATTCCGGAAGATTTCTGTTTCGATCAATTGCCAGAAGATTTCGATCACTTCGAACCCATTCTGGAACAGGCCATAAATCGCTTCCCGCTGTTGGCCGAAACCGGAATTCATACATTCTTCAACGGCCCGGAAAGCTTCACGCCCGATGATCGCTACTATCTGGGTGAAACACCGCAGTTGAAAAACTTCTGGGTCGCCTGCGGTTACAATTCGGTCGGTATCCAATCCGCCGGCGGTGCTGGCATGGCGCTGGCACAATGGATGAATGATGGTGAGCCGCCCTTCGATCTGTGGGATGTTGACGTGCGCCGCGTACAACCATTTCAGGCCAACCGCAGTTATCTCTACAACAGGACAAAAGAGACGTTGGGGCTGCTTTATGCAGACCACTTCCCCTATCGCCAAATGGCAACCGCGCGCGGTGTCCGCCGTTCTCCACTGCACGAGCATTTGCAGCAGCGTGGTGCTGTCTTTGGTGAATTGGCCGGTTGGGAGCGTGCCAACTGGTTTGCCAAAAAAGACCAGACAAAGCGTTATGAATACTCGTGGAAACGGCAGAACTGGTTCGACAATCAGCGCGAAGAACACCTAGCAGTGCGTGAAAATGCAGGCCTGTTCGATATGTCTTCCTTCGGAAAAATTAGAATTGAGGGGCGCGACGCCCTGCCCTTCGTCAACCACATTTGCGGCAATCAGATGGATGTTGAACCGGGTAAAATCGTTTACACACAGATGCTTAACCAGCGTGGTGGCATTGAAAGCGACCTCACCATTACTCGGCTGTCAGAAAATGCTTTTCTGGCCGTAGTCCCTGCGGCGACGCTCCAGCGTGACCTTGCCTGGATGCGCCGTCATGTCGGTGATTGGAATGCCGTCACTACAGATATGACCGCCAGCGAGGCTGTTCTCTGTTTGATGGGCCCGAAATCCAGAGACATCCTACAGGCCTGTTCGCCGAACGACTTTTCAAACGAACACCACCCATTTGGCCAGATGCACGAAATAGAGATCGGCATGGGTCTGGCACGCGCCCACCGGGTCACATATGTCGGAGAATTAGGTTGGGAGATTTACGCATCGAGCGATATGGCAGCCCACATATTTGAAAGCATTGAAGCTGCAGGTCAGAATGTTGGCCTGAAACTGTGTGGTCTTCACACGCTTGATTCCTGCCGTATCGAAAAAGCCTACCGCCATTTTGGCCATGACATTACCGACGAGGATCATGTGCTTGAGGCTGGCCTTGGCTTTGCAGTGAAGACCGCCAAGCCAGAATTTGTTGGCCGCGATGCGGTTTTGCGCAAGAGAGAAAACGGCTTGTTACGGCGGTTTGTTCAGTTTCAACTCACCGACAGCGAGCCAATGCTCTACCACAATGAGACAATTCTGCGGGACGGCAAAATCGTATCTCATCTGACGTCGGGAAATTACGGCCATCATCTGGGCGCCTCCATTGGCCTTGGCTATGTGCCATGCGAGGGAGAAACCATTGCCGAGATGCTGGAGAGCACCTACGAAATCGAAGTCGCCGGAGAGCGTTTTCCGGCATTGGCATCCACACGACCGCTCTATGATCCAAAGTCAGAACGCGTGAAGGCCTAGGGCCCACACCCTAGAGCTTTACACCAGCAATTGCGCCAAATCGTCAGCGCCTGCCCTCAAACGATCCAGATGAGCGCCCGCGTCTTTGAGGCTGAGACGCTGGGTCGGGGCGTGGAACGACAAGGTAGAAACCAGGCGTCCATGGACGTCGATAATGGGAACAGCGATGGCAATCATGCCTTCCATGAACTCTTCATTATCTTCCGAGTAGCCTTGGCTGCGGGTCTTCTTGATCTCAGCAAGCAACTCATCCTGGTCAGTGATCGTTTTGGGTGTTCTTCGTTCAAGATTTACCGAAGCCAGATACCGCTCAAGATGCGCCTTCTTCAATTTGCTGAGGTAGAGTTTGCCACTGGCCGTGCAATAGAACGGCACGCTGGTGCCTATCGGCAATTGAATGCGCAACGGCCACTTGGTCTCCACACGATCAATGTAAACCATGGAATCCCGGTCAGGCACCGAAATATTGCAGGTCTCGCCAATATGCTCCGCCAAGGCGTTTAGCACCGACAAGCGCGCTGTGCGCACCCGCAGGGATGACAACACGCCCATAGACAGATGTCGCAGACGTCGACCCGGAGCGTAGGACCGCCCGTCGATTTCGCGCTGCAGAAAGCCTTCGCTTTCAAGCGTTGAAATCAGACGGTGAATCGTTGGCTTGGGCAAACCAAGCTTCTGATTTATTTCAGTTGGCGTCATCGGCACGCCGGCATTTGACAATTCCTCCAAAACGAACAGCAAACGCAGATTTGTCGGGATCGTGTCGTTGGTGTCGTTCTGGTCTGTCATAGTTGCCAATCCGTGTGGGATAGTCCTCTAACGGCTCGGCAACAGAATGGTTGAGAGTTCAGGCACAAGGGCCACCACAAACCAGACTGCAATCAGCGCCGCCAGATACGGAACCGTATAGCGCAGCAGTCTGAAATAGGGAACACCCGTCACACCACTGGCAACATAGAGGTTCAGTCCATAAGGCGGCGTAATGAAACCAATCGATGCCCCAACCAGGAAGATGACTGCAAACTGGATCGGGTCAACGCCAATCGAAGCTGCAATCGGCGCCAGGATCGGTGCAAGAATAATGGTCACGGGCAGGCTTTCCAAAATCATGCCGAAGACAAAAACAATGGCCATGGATGTGAAGAGCACCGCGTGGTAGCCGCCCATGCTTGTCACAAAGGCCGTGATCGTCTCTGCCGCTCCAAGACTG
>CAZOCA010000233.1:5447-5775 GCA_964578105.1 uncultured Pararhizobium sp. | reverse complement strand
GTTTGCGCAGATCGGCTTTGTCAGCTTTTTTGTTGAGCTGATAATACTCCGCCACCGTTTCACGCAGCATAAAGCCGTCTGGCCCTATGCGCTGGACCGGCCGTACAGAATTGACGCGCATGAAAATATCACGCGGTAAATCCAGCACGTCGTAATTCTCCCAGATCAGCCTGAATATGCTCTCTGGATTCCAGCGCATGGATTCCATATTGCCCGCGACAAATCGTATTTCCTTGTCACCTGTGCCGGTGCCCCAGACACCGGGTTCCGGTCCGGTTGCAGTGGATGTTGGATTGATGCCGAATTCGGCAAAACATTCTATTAGAAT
>CAZOCA010000233.1:0-5437 GCA_964578105.1 uncultured Pararhizobium sp. | reverse complement strand
TGCTGCCCTCTTCCTCGACGGGCCAGGCTGCCTCGCGGTCTGTCAGCATTGGTCCATTTTCATTCTTCATTTTGGCGCCAAGTCGTTTTTCCCAGACGCGCAAATAGGCGCGCATAACGGCTGCAACCAAAATCTCACCGCGATCATGAGCCTCGCGAAAATCATTGCCGAGATAGTGTTGCGGATCCGGCGGCAGATCAATGGAACGACGCAAAGCATCGCGCCCCATTCCAATGACGGCACGGCCCAATTGGGCGGCGACGCCAAGCAGGAATGAACCCTTTTTAATGGCCACAAGCGCATCGGAGACGGACACCGTGCCCGCTTTTGAAATGCGCAGTTCCTTGCGCACGCCAAAGCGAACCAGTTCTTCGTTCTGAAGCGTTTTCAGCAGAGCAACGATGTCACTGAACCCTTCGTGGAAGGCAGCCTGATCATCGGATGATGGCCGCATCAACTGGCTGCGCAGACTGTCAATCAGAGCGTGGGTTGTTTCATGCGCAACAATGTCGTGCGAGAGGCACGTAAAGACCCGTTCACTGCCTGGTCCGCGAATGGGAAAATAGCCAAAGGCAAGGCATTCATCATATTTTGAGTAAAAGGCGTTCGCATCGACAAACGCATGGGGAAACACTTTCAACTGGTGGCTGCTATAGTTGAAACCCCAAGATAAATGGCGCCCCAGGGACCGCTCAAATTCAAACAGCGTGGACGCAACGACCCCATAGACATTTTGGGCGTGGAATGCCGGGTCAGCCACCAGTTCTTCAATATCGGTCTTGCCGTCATAGGGATCATGATCGGGCGGAATTTCGAAGGGGCCGTAGAATGCGTCTGCCGATACATCATAGTCCACAACTTCAATCCGGCTGCCCCGCGGGCCGGGAAACAGCGGTTCATTGGGCACAACCACTTTTGTGGTGACAGCCTGTCCATTGTTCAGAACATCAGGGTCCTGGGCGAGAACTGTCAGACGGCGCGTCGTTTGCCTTTGGTTCAAATGCACAGCGTATTCCTTGGCATGGCCATGTCTCCGGCTCGGCTGCGTGATGCTCTGTGTTTCCAGGCGTCTCTTTTCGATTGGGCGTTATTCTGCGTCTTCAGTGTTGGGCTATCACCTGTATTTGATAGGATCCGGTCGCAGCTTCATCAAAATGGCGCACGGTTGCGAAGTATTTCCCGGGATTCAGGACCTCTGCGACCCTTGAGTTGCGTCCGTGACCGCCATCATCATCCTGGGCGATGAGGTCGGTCATGTTGCTGGGACCAAACAGAGATAGATACAGGTCCTGACCGCCGGTGGTTTCGACCACGTATTTTCCCGCCTCATCAACGTCGAAGACATACAAATCCTCTTCGCCTGCCTGCCCAATGGCGCCGTCGATTGGTTTGAAAATAGGAAGCTCGGTTGCTTCCGTTCCGCCGCCGCTATCGAGACCTGGATACATTTTTGCTCCGGCAACAAAAGCTTTGTCGACATCTGATAAATCATCATTGCCCTGTGTTCCGCCGGGCAGATTATGGGTCCACGATCCCGGGAACTGATACAACATCACCGAGTTTGGATCGAAATTTGTGCCGTGTATCTGATCGGCGGAATATTTGCGGAGCACATTGTGGCGCGTCTGCGCTTCGCTCCAGAAATTTGGCGGGCCCGCCAATGCCCGAATAACTTCCTGTTCGTTCCAGACAATGCCACCATCCGGGTTCTGATGCTCGTGGCCAAGGCCGATCATATGGCCGAATTCATGCAGGATTACAGCGCGGTCGACCCAGCCAAGATTCATCGTGGCAGCGTGAATGGGAATATTCTTGTTATCGAGACCAACATAGGACCATGCACCATCGCTTGAGTTGAACGAGATGCGTACATCTGCATTGGGGTCCTCGGTAAATTCAAATGTCAGATTGGCGTGCTCGGTCCATTCCGGTGCGTGTTTCTTGACCAGATCATGTTGAGCCTTGGTACCGTCCATGAAGCGGATGCGCAGAGTGCTGCCATTGACCCATTGTTTGCCCACCGGTGATATCGCGGCTGTCTTTCCGGCCCCATCGACGCGCATCCGATGCGGCTTCAGAAGATTCCAGGGTAAGACTTTATCGAAGCACATTTTTGCAGCTTTGGACATTTTCGGTCTCCTTCGCGTTTGTCAGTTGAAGTTGTGCGTGTGTCCGGCTATCGGGGCTTTTCCTTGTATTTGCCACTATGACGCGTGCGCATAATTGGGACGCGTGAGCATATTGGACTGATCAATATGATCGCTCCGCAGTGGCCCTCCACCAAGTCCGCTGGTTGTAAATAATTGAAACGCGTAAATGTTGCGATCTTCTGATCTGCACTTTTACCGTGTATTCTGCGGACTTGCCAAAAGAATATCGTTGATCGCAATGCTGTTATTTCAATAAGCTTTACAATCCAAAGTAGTTTTATGTAATCACATTATTTGAAGCAGCACAATATTTCGGATGGTGTTTTTTCGAAATTCTGGTTGGCCCATAAAATGATGCAGTGAAGCGCCCGCTAGCGTTTGCGCTCCAGACGCATCTTTCCTCGCCCTGCTTGATTAAGCGGTATTGCTGATTCATATCGGCGACAAATGCTATTGCTGTGGGGGCGGCACCAGCTTTCGGATCATTTGCCTGTCAGAATCAACGGGATCATCCGCTAACAGCAAAGCTGATCCATCGGGAAAGAACTGCAAAACCTGCACCGATCCAAGCTCAGCCTGGTAAATTGGTCCATCACGCAGGCCTTCAAGGCCGGTTCCGGCGATACGTCCGAGATCCTGCATTCGGTCAACACGGAAAATCTGACGGTGTGTGTTCAGATAAAGCCTGCCCTCGCCATCCATTGCGAGGGCATCCTTAAATTCGACACGAATGTCGTAGGTTTCCGTTACCTGACCGGTCTTCAGATCATATTCTTCGAAGGTCCAATAGGTTTTGTCCGTTGTTTCAGTCTGCCGGTCAAAGAAATGGGTCAATCCTGCAAAGACGCGATTATCTCGCGTTCTAAAGACAAATGCCCTTGATGTGTTTTCCCAATCAGTAAGTATGCGCGGCGTCCACAGACCGTCGAGACGGTTGAACTGGACAAGGCTGGTCCGATATGGGCTTTCCTCGAAGGTTGCAATAAAACTGTGCGCTCCAAATGAAGCAATGGACCGTAATGTGACGTGTGTGCTCTCGCGCGGCCAGCGCATGGACTGCGCCTTTGGTTTTGACGCTCCTTCCGCCGGCCCGTAGACGTATTCCAGCTCAGATGTTTCCTTGTTGAACTGTGCTTCGGCAAACCATAAAGTGCCATCCGGGGCAAAGGCTGCAGCGCGTTTTCCTTCGTCAAGGATGATCCCGGCATTCAGGATCCATCCAGCCAGACGACCCGTTTTGCGCAGGGTTTGGAGCTGGCCATTTGACCAGTCCGCCGCCGGTCGCACCCAGTCAAAGTATTTTTGCAAACGCTGTTTCAGATGCGTTTCGAATACGACTTCCAGGGGTGGCAGGTCCACCGACAGCAACGCTTCCCAGCGTGTGAAATAGGCCGAAGCATAGGCTTGCAGTGCATCGGGGGTTGGCTGATTAACCTCGATGATTGCACAATTCTCGACAAGGGCTGAATAGTCTGCCGACGCCACCAGGAAGTGATCGGGAATAGCGCTGTGCATCGACCGTACCAGATCGAGATAGCGTTTCCGCATGCGTTCCAGGTCTGGCTGCTGTCGCGCCGTATGTTGCAACATGGCGGCCGTTAGCCGGTCGGCATAGAACTCCCGGCAGTTTACCTCATAGTCATGGCGCGAGCGATGGTCGGGATCGTAACGATAGGTGACGGCATGTGCGGATTCGTGGATTGTCAGAACATATTGGTTGAACAAGGCCATGTCATGGGCATCAGAAGGGGACTTAAAGAAACTATCCGGTTCCCAGTTCCCATCCGTCAGAGCCTGGCTCCAAATCCGCCAGTAATCGATGATCTGTCCTTCGGACGGGAGATCTGCCACCACAATCTTCTTTTCCGAAGGGCTGTAGTACCAGTAGACCGTTTCATAGGTCTGAATGTCCCAGCTAATATGTGCAGCCCAGGAAATTTCATGGTCTTCATATATGGCTATGACCTCCTGGATCAGGGCGTTCATATCACGATCCCGGAGCGCCTCCAGTGGGCTTGCCGCACTCGGAGCTGCATGCAATCCCATCACAAGGAGGAGCGTTGTATACACCGTGACGCAGCAGCGCCTGACTGATCGCGCGGTTGATTGGATGACGGTCTGAATTGTCATCACTGCCATACCCATTCTCCAGAAACAAAAAACAGGTTCACAAGTTTCAACAGCTTCCGAGCTGCGTCAATCCTGTTCTATTGCGAAAGCCTGCAAAAAACGGTCGATCGCATGTTCGATGGCCAGACTGGGATCATCCGGGCAAGGCATCCGGTAAATATGCTGGCGAATTCCTACGTAGACAATTCCCCCGTGCAGATTCCACAGGTCTTCCATGTCCGGCATCATCGAACTGGACGAGGCCGCGTGCATTTCGTCGAGCAGAGGATGCAAAATCATTTTGTTCAGATGTTCAAGGTAGCGGCGGTTCAACTCGGCTCCGGCAAGACCCGAAAACATGAAAATCCGCATCCATTCATATTCGAAAATCAGCGTGCTGTAATCTTTGTAAAAGGCCAGCAATCGGGCCCTAAGCGGGACATTTCGGTCCATCAGGCGGTGGCGCCATTCCGGTGAAAGCCTGTCTATATAGACCTGGGCATAGACGGCTTCGATCAGGGATTCCTTGTTTTCAAAATAGTTGAAAAGCAGGGATTGTGTGATTCCAAGACGCCTGGCCAAATCACGGGTTTTGCCCTCAAGCCCGACTTCAGCAAAAAATGCTACAGCCCCATCGACAATCTGTTGCCGTCGCTCGTCGGGTGGCAGCCGCCGTCGTTTTGCCTTTGGGTCGATGCTATCGGTTTTGTCCATATCCATGACCTTGTTTGTGGTCAAAAAAGATTCTTCTTGCAATCATAATCCTTTTGTTGATCATATGATCAATAAGACTGATCATTTGATCAATAGTCAATGCGGGGAGCATTGATGCTCAGGGAGGACAGCGAATGAAAGCTTCGGCGGGCGGGTATGCTCGAGCAAATGACCTGTCGCATGCGATGGAGCTTTTGGCGTCGTCCGATGGCATGGGCCGTGTTCTCGCGGGCGGCCAGAGCCTCATTGCGGCCATGAATATGCGGCTGTCGACCGGTGACATGCTGGTCGATATTTCGCGTCTTTCAGAGCTTTCAGGCGTGACTGACGGGGAAGACACCCTGCGCATTGGTGCCCTGACGAAACATGTTGAAATTGGCGCTAACCCCTTGATTCAGGCGCATGTTCCGTTGCTTGCAGAAGCTGTTTCATACATTGCACATGCTGCTATTCGCAACCGAGGC
>CAZOCA010000232.1:0-5784 GCA_964578105.1 uncultured Pararhizobium sp. | reverse complement strand
GTATCAAGATCATTGGTTGGCTCATCGAGCAGCAGAACATTTGAGCCCGATTTCAGCATCTTCGCCAAATGCACTCGGTTGCGCTGACCACCCGACAAAGACCCGACCCTTTGTTGCTGGTCGCCGCCTTTGAAGTTGAAAGCACCAACATAGGCCCGACTGTTCATCTCATGCTTGCCAAGTTTGATGACTTCGTCACCACCGGAAATTTCTTCCCAGACATTCTTGGTCGCGTCCAACGTGTCACGTGATTGGTCGACATAGCCAAGCTTGATGGTTTCACCCAATCGCACAGTACCGGCATCAGGCTCTTCCTGCCCTGTGAGCATACGGAACAAAGTGGTCTTACCCGCACCATTGGGGCCAATAACACCCACAATGCCGCCCGGAGGCAGTTTGAAGGTCAAATCATCGATCAGCAGTCGATCACCATAACCCTTGGAGACACCCTCCATTTCAATAACGATCTGACCCAGCCGTTCACCTGGTGGAATGAGAATTTGGGCCTGGCCTGGCTTGCGGGCAGCACTGCGTTCCACCAACTCATCATAGGCTTTGATACGTGCCTTCGATTTGGTCTGACGCGCTTTCGGACTGGATGCTATCCATTCCCGTTCCCGCTCCAACGCGCTGTGACGGGCTTCATCTTCACGCCCTTCCTGCGCCATGCGCTTGGATTTGGCATCCAGATAGGCAGAATAATTGCCCTCATAGGGAATGCCGTTGCCGCGGTCGAGTTCCAGAATCCAGCCAGTCACATTGTCTAGGAAGTAGCGATCATGGGTGATGATCAGCACAGATCCTTTAAAGGCGACAAGATGTTTCTCCAGCCAGGCTACCGTCTCAGCATCCAGATGGTTGGTTGGCTCATCCAGCAGCAACAAATCGGGTTCCGCCAACAGCAATTGGCAAAGAGCAACCCTGCGTTTTTCTCCGCCAGAAAGATTTTCAACGGAAGAATCCCCCGGCGGACAGCGCAGAGCTTCCATCGCCATTTCGACTTTGCTGTCCAGATCCCAAAGATCCTGAGCATCGATCATGTCCTGAAGCTTGGCCCCCTCATCGGCGGTCTCGTCAGAATAGTTCATCATCAGTTCATTGTAGCGATCTATGATCGCTTGTTTCTCCGCAACGCCTTCCATGACATTGCCCAGAACATCCTTGGAGCCATTCAGTTCCGGCTCTTGGGGCAGATAACCGATTTTTGCTCCATCTGCTGCCCAGGCCTCGCCGGTATAGTCTTTGTCCAGACCAGCCATAATGCGCAACAAGGTCGACTTACCGGAACCATTTGGCCCGAGCACACCGATCTTCGCGTCCGGGTAAAAGGACAGGTGAATATTGTTGAGCACCTTCTTGCCGCCGGAATAGGTCTTTGAAAGCCCGCTCATATGATAGATAAATTGCCGCGCCATAGGGCTGATCGTTCCTTCAATGTCGATTGAGATTTGAGCACCTTCTACGACAGATCACCATGTGCTCGCAATTACTGATAGCCGGAATTGCTAAGTTTTTACAGTTGCACGACTTATGCAAACTTCATCTGATTGAAACGCCAGACAACAAAAAAAGCCGCCAGCACCCGATGGTGCTGGCGGCTCACATTCTATTTAGAAGTCTACAAGACGAAAGGGGGAGTTCGCTCAAAGACTGCAGGCAGTTTTACATGGCAGGAAGAAGTACTTTGTCGATCACGTGGATGACGCCGTTGGAGGCTTCAATGTCTGCGGTTACGACAGTTGCATCATTGATCATGACGCCGTCCATTGCGTTCACATCAATTTCCGAACCCTGAACGGTTGCAGCCATCATTTCTTTGCCTGCAATGTCCGCAGCCATCACCTTACCAGGCAAAACGTGGTAAGTCAGAACAGCAATCAGCTTGTCCTTGTTTTCTGGCTTCAAAAGATCTTCCACGGTTCCAGCAGGCAGTGCTGCAAACGCTTCATCGGTCGGTGCAAACACTGTGAAAGGGCCTTCGCTTTTCAGTGTATCCACAAGATCTGCAGCCGTAACGGCGGCGACCAGAGTTTCAAACGAACCAGCATCGACGGCGGTATCGACAATATCTTTGCTGTGACCTGCAGCATGAACGGACGCGCTGAATGCGAGTGCGAAAATACCGGCCAATACAGTTTTAAACAGTTTCATTTGGAATGCTCCCTGAGCAATTGAGTTTCGGAATTTAGGATCAAGCGCTTGATGTGGGAGTTACGTCGGCAAATCCGTTGCGGATTACATTCAGCCAATTAACTATTGTTAATGTTGGTTTTTTTGAAACTCAGTCTGCCTGCAATCGAAAGCTGAGAGAGGCCCAAAGGCTTTTCCAAACAGGGATACGGCCATTCACGGCTTCCGCAGACTGCTCTGGATCAATGGCTTCCATCTGCACTGCACTGACAAGAAAAAAACCGCCACTATCGATTGAGATGTCAGCAATACCATTTGCGTCACTGCGCGTCAGACGCCGAGAAACAGACCCATCAGTTTTGCGCTGGAATGTAGCGATCTGAATGTTCTCCAAAGGGAGCCCGGATCGCAAAAGCTGCACGTCCAAACGCTCGCGCCCTAGCTCAAAGGGAGAATTCATCGCAACAAGCTCAATCGGTAAACCGACCGCATGATCTTCGTCGAAATCATCGGCTTTATAAGGCCCTACCTGAACGAGAGATTTGGCAAACCGGGTGTAATTTTCTCTAAAATTCTCAGCAGGCAAGCCGCGTTCTTTGTGCGCATCCAGCACCCAATCCAGACCTTCATAATCCAGAAACTGCTGAAATTTTTCTGAACTCGCATAAGTCAGCCCCTCGACCTTGGACTGATATGCGATGATCTGAAGGCCAGGATCCTCAATGCGCATTTGAAGAGCAGGATTGTCGCCAACCCGGCTTTCCACCGGTTTGGTCAAACCACCCGCTGTTACGGTGAACCGCTCAAATCTTGGCGGAAGATATGAATAGGTACTGCCTGAAAGGTCCTGCCCTACATTCAAGGTGGCAGTAAATTCCTCTCCAACCGGGATTTGTGACGCATCCGGTTCGATCCAGAATTCGTGGGCCAGCGTAACCTCAGTGGACGCCGCAATGATCCCAACGATTGAGACGACATGAAGAAGACGAAATTTGATTGCAGAACGCGCTAAGCAGTGCATAAGATTCTTACTCCAGAGGCACCAGGCCTCACATTGGTTATTCCGGAACATCAGATGCCAAAATTTCAACCAAATGCTTGCACAATGACACACAAAATGAAGCTCATCTTGGCCGACAAATTCAATCTATATCCCCGACTCCAAGTTAATCTAGTGCCTGCAATACTGGTTCTCCTAATTACAATTACATCATTTGCAGCATCTACCGGCGTCGCCCGCGCTCATGAAATTCAGCCAGCGATCGCTGATCTTGTCTTTGCTCCAGATGGTTCTGCATTTGAATTGGATATTGCACTCAACCTTGAAGCCGCCCTTGCTGGCATCGGGTCAGAACATGAAGACACGGACCAATCGCCACAATCAGAGCAATACAATACGCTCAGAGCGCTTTCAGCAGATGAGTTACAGGCACAGGTCACTGCAAATAGTGAAGCATTTCTGGATCAAATTACGATTTCCGCCGATGAAAACAGGCTTGAGACATCAATCGACAGCCTGTCAGTCCCCGACATTGGAGACCTTTCGGTGCCACGTATCTCCCGGCTCAAATTAAAGGGGGGATTACCGGCCAATGCGCAAAACATGACAGTCTCCTGGGATGAAGCGCTTGGCGCAATTGTGCTGCGCGGACCACTAAGTGACACTGGCGAAGGCTATACCGGCTACCTACAGAATGGCGCCACCAGTGATCCCATATCCATTCGAGGCATTACGTCCCAAAGCACGTGGCAGGTAATCTCTGACTATGTCGTTATCGGCTATGCCCACATCATTCCCAAGGGTCTGGATCATATTCTGTTTGTGATCGGATTATTTCTGCTCAGCACGCGTCTGTCGCCACTGTTCTGGCAGATCACAGCCTTCACGCTGGCTCACACAATCACGCTGGCTCTGGGGATGCTCGGGCTGGTCACCATTCCAGCCAGTATCGTTGAGCCCTTGATCGCCGCTTCAATTGTCTACATCTGCGTTGAAAACCTGTTCATGAACCATCTGAGCAAATGGAGACCCTTTGTCATTTTTGGGTTCGGCCTGCTGCATGGTCTGGGCTTCGCCAGTGTTCTGACTGAAATCGGCCTTTCGCGATCTCACTTCGTCACAGGGTTGATATCGTTCAATGTCGGCGTCGAACTGGGTCAACTCAGCGTTATTCTGCTTTGCTTTCTGGCTGTAGGCTTTTGGTTCCGCAGCAAGGATTGGTACAGAGCCGCGATTGTAATTCCAGGATCACTGATCATCGCGGCGATAGGCGCTTACTGGTTTCTGGAGCGAACAGTGTTGGCCTGAAAGGCCTGGCAAACATGTCGCTGAAGCGAGAGAAAAATCGCATCAGCAGTACTGGACATTTCCCGATTGGAAGCGCTTGATGCGGCAAAATGACATGAGCACAGGCCGCAATGCCACTAGCCCTACTCCCCCTTCTCATTGCCGCAGGCATTCTACTCGCCGGCAACGGCCTCCAGGGCACGCTCATTACATTGCGTGGAACCTCGGAAGGCTTTTCTGCACTTGATATCGGACTGATTGGCGCGGGCTATTCGACCGGATTCCTGCTGGCCTGCATCTATGCACCGCGTCTTCTTCAATCGGTCGGTCATATCCGAACCTTTGCAGCATTGGCAGCTTTGTCAGCGGTCTGCACCCTTTTGATGGTCCTTGCCATTGATTCCAACCTTTGGATTGCGCTGCGATTTGTCATGGGTTTTTGCTTTTCCGGACTGTTCACAACAGTTGAAAGCTGGATCAATTCAAAAGCAAAGAAACACAACCGAGCCCGTGTCCTTTCGCTATACAGGATGATTGATCTGCTTGCTGTCACCAGCAGCCAGTTTCTGATCCCGGCATTTGGCGCAATGAGTTTCGCGATCTTCTCAGTAGCAGCCATGCTGTATTGCCTCTCCATCGTGCCAATTTCCTTATCAGACCGATCAAGTCCCAAACCGCCTGAGAATTTCAAATTTGACCTTAAGACCATTTGGGCAATTTCACCGCTAGCCTGTTTCGGCTGTTTTACAATCGGCCTTACCAATTCAGCCTTCCGAAACATCGGGCCACTTTATGCACAGGATGTCGGGTTCGATGAAACAGGCATCGCATTGTTCATGAGCGTTGGTATTGCTGGCGGCATTTTGCTGCAATATCCGTTAGGCTGGCTGTCCGATAGGTTCAACCGCCGCATTTCTCTCATGATTGCGACCTGTGGTGCCATAGCGGCCAGTATTACCCTGTCTGCACTCGGCAACACATCGCAAATGGGCAGCCTGATCGGCATTTTCGCCTTTGGAGCATTTGCCATGCCCCTATATGCCTTGTCCGCAGCTCATGCCAATGATCAGGCTGAAGATGACCAATATGTGCTGGTGGCTGCAGGATTGATGTTTTTCCTTTCGGCCGGCGCAATTGGCGGCCCATTCTTTGCCGCCGTGTTTGCCGAACAATTCGGTTCACCGTCAATTTTTGTCTATACAAGCCTGATGCACGGAATGCTGGTTGTGTTTACAATTGTTCGGTCGCTTGCAAGACCCGGCCTGTTACCAAAACCCGACAAACGGTTTGTGGCACTGATCAGAACTTCCCCCCAATTCCTGGGGCTGGCCAACAAAACCAGAAAACCGGCAAAAAAATCCAAAAGC
>CAZOCA010000231.1:0-5786 GCA_964578105.1 uncultured Pararhizobium sp. | reverse complement strand
TTTCAGCAAAACGCGTGCAATTGCTATACGCTGGCGCTGGCCGCCGGAAAGTTTGACCCCGCGTTCGCCCACATGGGCATCAAAGCCATTTCTGCCTTTTGGGTCCACCAGATCAGCAATGAACTCCATGGCTTCTGCCTGAGTAGCCGCCTGGATCACATCCGCTTCACTGGCATCAGGCCGGCCATAGAGAATGTTGTCCCGCACGGAACGATGCAACAGCGAGGTATCCTGCGTCACCATGGAAATCTGAGCCCGCAGGGAGTTTTGGGTGACCTCTGCGATGTTGTGGCCATCAATGGTGATGCGCCCGCTTTCAACATCATAGAGCCGCAGCAAAAGGTTCACCAAGGTGGACTTGCCGGCACCTGAGCGCCCGACCAGACCGATTTTCTCACCAGGTGCGATGTCGAGCGTAATGTCATGCAGAACGCCCTTGGCAGATTCACCGTCTTCATTGCTGTCAGCGGTGTTCTGTTCATCGTCCAGCTTGCCATAGTGAAATCCGACATGGTCAAACGACACTGCACCATCGACCCGCGACAATGTTGGCGCTGCAGAAGCGTCGGTAATGTCGCGGTCATTGGACAATGTGGTGATACCATCTTCCACGGTGCCGATATTTTCAAACAGAGCTGACAATTCCCACATGATCCATTGCGACATGCCGTTGAGTCTCAGGGCCAGTCCGATGGCCACGGCAATGGCCCCGGTGGATACATCAGCAGCAAGCCAAAGGCCGATCGCAGCAGCACTGGTCGAGAAAATCAGCAGGCAGTTAATCACGTAGAGCAGGGCTTGCAGGCCCGTCACCTGCCGCATTTGCGCGTGCACGGTCTGCAGAAATCCATCCAGGCCTTCCCGCGCATAGTCCTCTTCTCGCGACCGATGCGAAAACAGTTTAACCGTGAGGATATTGGTATAGCTGTCTACGATCTGGCCCGTCATCAGTGAACGCGCATCGGCCTGACGCTCTGCGATGCGGCGCAGGCGTGGAATGAAATGGCGCAACAGAAAAACGTAACAGACAAGCCAGACAAGCAATGGCACCGCCAGACGCCAGTCTGCTACGGCTATCAGAACGACGGCTCCAATGAAGTAGACCGTGACGAACACCAGAACATCCAGAACCTTCATCACAGCTTCGCGAACCGCCAGCGAAGTCTGCATGACTTTTGTCGCGATGCGGCCCGCAAAGTCATCCTGATAAAAGCTCATGGATTGACCCAGCAGATAGCGATGTGCCTGCCAGCGGATGATCATCGGAAAATTGCCCAGCAATGATTGATGAATCAGCAGTCCGCCCAAAAAGACAGTCAAAGGCAACAACACAACAATCATCAGAGCCATCAGCGACAGGGACACACCATTATCCGCCCAGAATGTTTCCGGGCTCGACGCGTTCAAACGGTCGACAAGGGAGCCCAAAAACCCGAACATCAGCACTTCCATAATGGCGATGGCCGCGGTGATCGTGGACATCACCAGCAGGACTGGCAGCACAGGTTTTGAATAATGCCACAGAAACGCCATCAGCGTTTTGGGCGGACGTGTTGGCTCTTCGGATGGAAACGGCTCAATCCGTTTTTCGAACCAGTCGTATAGAGCGGTAATCATTTTGAAATTCCGATTTGGTTCAACGAGCTTGCTACCGTGAGTTGCAGCAAAGCCAGTTAGAATATCGAATCTTGTGAAGCATGTCTGTCACCAATAAGTAACAGGTCGACCTAAAATTGCGGTCTGTTCAACAACAACTGTGTGCCGAACTCATGCGCGTAATTCAGAAGCGTGCGCTGTCGGGCTTGGGCAGCCATTCGGTTTTTAGCCAGCCCTTGATCTCACCCTTTGAGTGTTCGACCAGAACAAATTTATGGTCCTCGCTCAGGCGGCGCACAAAGATTGTACTGCCATCTGGCAAAGCGCCGGACGTTGCACTGGCATCATCGGGTTCGCCACGCAGCGGGAAGGGCGCGCCTTCGGGCAATTCGATGCGAAGCGGTTTCCAGTCTCGCGGGTCTTCTGCCAGCGCGTCGGTAATCATTTCCTGATCAAGCTGTCCGTCATTCGTCAGAAAGCGCACATACTCCATTCCGTCACCGGCGGCTGTGGTCGTCATGAAGTGGTAGGGTCTGTAATCTGAAATCAGATAGACGCTTCGGTACCAGGTTGGGCCACTGCGCTGCATGGTTGAGATTTGCTTTCGTTCCAGATCGATCTCCGGATTGGATAAATCCCGACCGGCAGCTTGCGGCTCAAAGCCCGCTTCGGTTCCCAGATAAAGATCGAAAAACACATTGACGCCGCCATAGCCAATTTGTGTTTCTATCAGCAAATCCCGAACACCATCAAAATTCACATCCAGCAGCCGCACCTCAACAGTACGATGGGGCAGGGTTTTCACATAAAGGTCAAACAACTGGTCAGCGTGAACCATATTTCGGTTCCGGACAGAGGCAATAACTCTGTCACCCTTTCGGGTCAGAGCCAGTGACAGATCCGGACCAAGTGCAATGATGCCAGCCGAATTCGTCTCCATATGCATCCGGCTTTCGCCATTCGGCAGGTCCAGAACACGTGCTTGTCGGATCACCTCATCTGCAGCTACGGGATCATTTGCAAAACAGACCTGACTGGCCCCGAATGCAACAATCAGCGCGGCAGCAAGTCTGACAGAATGGGCGATCATGGAACGGCGAACTTTCACTGATGAAAAGCGGATTTACCGCGAATCTCTTAAAGAACTCAAGAACTCACTTTGATGACAGCGAAGTATGATTGCAATATGGCAAATCGTCGTCCATTGACTCTTTTGCAGTTTGCCCGCATAGAACGCGCAAATGCAGAAAGCAAGCTTTCGATAAGGTCAAATGTCAAACGGTTTGAAGCCAGTGCAGAAACTTAAATCAACCGCGTGCCGCAATGGCGCGAGGGTTCGCACACTGACGACCTTCACGACCACCACATCAGTCAAAACCACCTGATTTCCCTCATAAGCCGCATTCTCTTCCGCCGGTTTTGTGGGGGAGAAAAGTCCCGGTCATGCGTGTCCGGGCCAAGCAGGCGGAAGAGCGATGAAAGGATATGAAATGGGTTACAAAATAGCGGTTGTCGGGGCCACCGGCAATGTCGGCCGTGAGGTCCTGTCAATTCTCGATGAGCGCGGGTTTCCTGCAGACGAAGTGGTGGCGCTTGCCTCACGTCGCAGTCAGGGAACGGAAGTCTCTTATGGCGATAAAACCCTGCGTGTGCGGGCCCTGGATAATTATGATTTTGCCGGCACCGACATTGCGATCATGTCTGCCGGTGGTGACATATCGAAATCCATGGCGCCGAAAATCGCAGCCACGGGCTGTGTCGTCATCGATAATTCGTCAGCTTGGCGTTATGATCCGGATGTGCCCCTGATTGTTCCTGAAGTAAATCCTGATGCGATCAGCGGCTTTTCCAAAAAGAACATTATTGCAAATCCCAACTGCTCGACCGCTCAATTGGTTGTGGCGCTGAAGCCGCTGCATGACAAAGCGAAGATCAAGCGCGTTGTTGTCTCAACCTATCAGTCTGTATCGGGTGCCGGTAAAGAGGGCGCAGACGAGTTGTTTACGCAGACCCGTGCCGTATTCGTGTCCGATCCGCTGGAGACCAACAAATTCACAAAGCGAATTGCTTTCAACGTGATTCCTCACATTGATGTGTTTCTCGATGATGGGTCCACCAAGGAAGAATGGAAGATGGTTGCCGAGACCAAGAAGATACTCGACAAATCCATAAAATTGACCGCAACCGCTGTGCGTGTTCCGGTTTTTGTAGGGCATGCAGAAGCCGTCAATATCGAATTTGAAAACGAGATTACGGCCGACGAAGCACGCGAGATTCTGCGGGAGGCACCGGGTTGTCTCGTCGTCGACAAGCGTGAAGATGGTGGCTACATGACACCCTATGAATCGGCTGGCGAAGACGCCACTTTCATTTCACGCATCCGCGAAGACAGCACCATCGAAAACGGGCTGAATCTGTGGGTTGTGTCCGATAATTTGCGCAAGGGTGCGGCGCTCAATACAGTTCAGATTGCTGAATTGCTGGTCAATCGCCGACTTCTGACAGCCCAATCGGCAGCCTGATTTTCTGCGGATTTTATTATATGGTCTGACGCACCCCGACGCGTCAGGCCATTTTTTTAGAGCTAAAATCAATCGCGCAGCAGCTCGTTAATTGATGTTTTCGACCGCGTCTGCGCATCAACTTTTTTCACAATGACAGCACAGTAAAGGCTAGGTCCCCAATTCTGTCCGGGAATGGGTTTGCCTGGCAGCGCGCCGGCCACAACCACCGAGTAAGGTGGCACTTCACCCATATGAATTTCACCGGTGGCACGATCTACAATCTTGGTTGATTTACCGATATAGACACCCATGCCCAGCACCGAGCCTTCGCGAACGATACACCCTTCCACCACTTCGGATCTCGCACCAATGAAGCAATTATCTTCAATGATGGTTGGGCCCGCCTGAAGCGGCTCCAATACGCCGCCAATCCCGACACCTCCGGACAGATGCACATTCTTGCCAATCTGGGCGCAGGACCCGACTGTTGCCCAGCCATCAACCATGGAGCCTTCATCCACATAGGCTCCAAGGTTCACAAAAGACGGCATCAAAACCACGCCGGGGGCGATATAGGCTGACTTGCGCACAGTACAGTTGGGGACAGCGCGAAAACCGGCTTTTTCAAAATCCAGAGCACCCCAGCCGTCAAACTTTGAGGGTACCTTATCCCACCAAACGGAATCGCCTGGACCACCTTCAATGATTTTCATGCTGTTCAGCTTGAACGACAACAGAACCGCTTTTTTCAGCCATTGATTGACGGTCCATTCTCCATCAGCCTGTCGCTCGGCAACACGGGCTTCACCCCGATCCAGCATGTTCAGAGAAGTCTCCACCGCATCGCGGATTTCGCCTGTTGTGTGGATGTCAATTGAGCCGCTATCTTCAAAAGCGGCTTCGATAATAGTTTCCAAGGCTGCAAGGTCAGTCATTCTGGCTCCAAGATGTAAACGTGTCTGGAAAATCGAGGCGGACAATAGGGGCAAGAGGTTGATCTTGCAATGGGCGGAAAACCGGATTAGGCGTGGTGCATGAAACTGCACCCACCCGCCGAATTCCATCTTGATCCCCGTCTGGAAGCTGACACGCATTTCGTGGCCTCATTGTCGCTCTGCGATGTCTTGTTGATGAATGACAACCGGTTCCCATGGCTCATACTGGTGCCGCGTCTGGAAGAGGCCACCGAAATTGTGGATCTGGGTGAGGCGCAAAAATCCACACTCTGGCAGGAAGTCGATCAAGCCTCGCGAGAGCTGCGCGCATTGACATCCTGCGACAAGCTGAACATCGGCGCGCTGGGCAATATGGTGCGCCAGTTACATATTCACGTCATTGGCCGATATGCAGGTGACGCGGCCTGGCCGGGTCCGGTCTGGGGCAGCGGAACTGCAGTGCCCTATGAGGACATTGCCGCAAAAGCCGTCGTGAACAATTTCAGATCAAAATTTTAAGGACAGATGCGTGAGTTCATTTTTTAAGGAAACTCCCTTTCTGGATGCTGGCGTTGATGACGCCTCTGAGAGGAATGCTTTTTCCGCCAACAGGCTGGTACGCAACAGCGAGCATCTGAGCGCGCACGATCTGGCCAAGGCTTGGGACAACCCGAATGCGCGCTTGCATCTTTATAACAAGGGCGAGCCAGTTCTGAAATATGAGGGCAATCGGGCGCATGCCTTGTTCACC
>CAZOCA010000230.1:0-5805 GCA_964578105.1 uncultured Pararhizobium sp. | reverse complement strand
AAGCTTGTCAATCACGTCTGTATTGTTCGCTGCACAGGCGTCAAAATAGCGACGAACCAAAGTGCCCGACAATTGATGTGCCATTGCAACGACACCAACGGCCCCCACCGCAAGTGCCGGGCGGATCATGGTTTCATAGCCGACAAAAACGTTGATTTTATCGCCCAGTTTGCGCACCAGTTCGGTGACCTGAATGATATCGCCGGAGCTGTCTTTGATCGCGACGACTGTGGGCAGTTCGGCGAGTTCTGAAACAATCCCAATGTCAAGCGCCACACCAGCCCTCTTCGGCGAGTTATAGAGCATGACAGGAAGCTGCGTTGCTTCGCAAAGGTCTTTGAAATACTGAATAATCTCTCGACGATCGGGAGCTGCATAGATCGGCGGCATGGCCAAAATGCCATCAAGACCGGCCTTCTCCGCTTCCTGTGCCAATCGGATTGCATTTGCAGGCAAAAGATCTGAAACACCGGCGATCACGGGCACACCGCTTTTCGCGGCGATCCGGGTACATTTGAAAAGCTCGATCCGCTCTTCCATTGTCATGGCGTAAAACTCGCCAGTGCTGCCGCAAACGATCACAGCATCTGCGCCATTGGAAATATTGGCATCGACCAGATCGCTGTAGCGTTTAAAATCTATATTGCCGCTGTCGTCGAATGGTGTGACCAGAACACTTTGAATTCCAGACCAGTTGGGGTTGAGCATTTGTGCTTCCTGTTTTTATTCAGATTTTTATGAAGGGCTTCATCATCTCTGCGGTTTGATGAAAGCGGTTGACGAACCCTTTAACGCGCTCGTTCGGCGGGTTCATGAGAATATCAGATGGCAGACCATCAGCGCAGACAGTTCCCTGATCCAGAAACACAACCCGGTTCGCAACTTCCAGCGCAAAGCCAAGCTCATGAGTCACGACAATCATGGTCATGCCCTCTTTGGCCAATTCAATCATCGTGCTTAGAACCTCGCCAACAAGTTCCGGGTCCAGGGCCGATGTCGGCTCATCAAAGAGCATGACTTCAGGCTCCATGTTCAGCGCGCGGGCGATGGAAACACGCTGCTTTTGACGGCCTGAGAGGCTCGCAGGAGACCGATCGGCAAAGTCAGCGATACCCACCTTCTCGAGGTAACTCATCGCACGGTCACGATTGGTGCGGTGAGCCTCACCTTTCACCGTCTTCGGGCCTTCCATGACATTGGCCAGAACTTTCATGTGCGGAAACAGATTGAACTGCTGGAATACCATGCCAATGCGGCTGCGGATCGCGTTCGTTTGCGCGGCTGAAAGACCCAGTTCATCCTTGCCATTGTCAAAATGGAAGAAAGGATCGCCGCTCAGGGAAATCTTGCCATGGCTTGGCTTGGCCAAAAGGTTCAAACAACGCAGGAGCGTGGTTTTCCCCGAGCCACTGGACCCGATCAGCGCCACCACGTCACCGCGATTGACAGTCAGATCAACACCGGAGAGAACCTGCACCTCCCCATAAGACAAACGGATATCTTCGACCGAAATGGCAGGCATAGATGAGGAAGCTTGCGGTTCGGAACTCATGATTTCACCTCTTTTTGTTCGAGGCGACGAGCGATGTAGGTCAGCGGCACAAGAATAGCCAGGAACACCAGCGCAATGGTCGTGTAGACTTCCAACGGACGATACGTGAATGATGCAATATACTCAGCTTGATACAGCAGATCAGGCACGGTGATGACGGCGAGAAGCGTCGTGTTTTTCAGCTGAATAATCATCTGGCCAGCGAGTGGCGGGATCATGCGGCGCAGGGCCTGTGGTAGAATGACCCGGACATTCATTTGTCGATAGGACATGCCAAGCGCCACCGCAGCGTCGCTTTGTCCTGAATCAATCGATTGAATTCCGGCTCTGAAAATCTCAGCAAAATAGGCAGCGCCATATAGGCTCAACGCCAGGATGCCGGCTGCTTCCTTGGAGATGTTGATGCCCATGAAGATCGGCAGCGCGTAATAGGCCCAAAGCAGCCAGACCAGCAGTGGAATATTTCGGAAAAACTCAACAAACAGGCGGCCGATCAACACCACGATCTTGTTGCTGGTCAGTTGCATCAGGGCAACGATCAAACCAATCACCAGACCGATCAACGAGGTGATGACGGTATATTCAAGAGTGATCAGAACCCCCGACCAAATCAGGTGCGAATTCTGTGTTATGGCCGACCAGTCAAACATGATGAGTTCCAGATCTTGTTAGAAGTGTCGGCCCCGAAAACGGGGCCGACTGTCGTGGATTAGAAGCTGAAGTCACCTGGCAGGACAGACAGATCCAGTCCGGCCTCTTCAAAGGACTTTGCAAGCTTGCCTTGGGCCAGACCCAGCGAACGCTGCTGGGAAGTCCAGTTTTCAAGCCAATTCAGCCAGCCCGCATTACCAGCTTCCCGGCGCACGCCGATCACAGCAGTATTTACGAGTGCCGGGCTTGGAACAAAGACTTCGCCTTTGACTTCCGGCGCAACCTGCACTGCGTCAAAACTGGCAAGCAGCATGGCATCAGCACGATTGGAGTTGATCTCCAGAACACCCAATGAGCGTGTGCCAACCACAATGATGTCTGCCTTGGGTGTCAGAGCCTCGGCAACCACCTGCATGGTGCTGCCTTTCTGAACCGCAAGACGAACTGATGGGTCGTTCAACTCTGCCCAGCTTTTCTTGTCGAAACCGGCTTTGGAAACGACGGTCCATGGACCATAGAAAAGTGGAATAGACGTGTAATCGACCACAAGGCCACGCTGTGGATTGGGGTTCAAGCCGATAGCGATATCGACCTTGCGCGCCTGAAAGTCAGCTGCAAGATTGCCCCATGTTGTTTCAACAAACTCCAGCTCGACACCCAAAATTGCAGAAATTTCCTGTCCCCATTCAACGTAGAAACCACTCCATTCGCCTGTCGCAGGGTCCTTGATGTAGCTGGGCTCTTCGCCAATGATAACTGGGAATTTCAGAACGCCGGAGCTTCTGATGTTGTTCAGAACGAGCGACGGATCGTCGGCCTGAGCTGGCTGCATAAACGCACCAACTGTCATGAACAGAGCTGCAAAAGTGCAGATCCAGGTTTTAAACTTTCTAAAAGCCATTGTATTACCTCCTGTTGAGAGTCAAAGAAATTAAGAGCCGAGGAAGCCGCACTGCAATGGATCATCAGGCTCGAGCACGAGCGTGGAAATTCCATTGAGATGCGCACGTCCCGAAATTTTGGGGACGCATACGAGGCGTCCCTCGGGCGCCTTCGCAATACTGATGATTTGTCCAGATAGCTGACCGCCAAAGATGCTTTCTGCGTGGAATGTCTGTCCGGCTGCCAATTGGCCAGCAGCCACCTTTTGGACCATCCGCGCCGCAAGTCCGGTGACACCCGGTGAGCGATCATATCGATTGCGGTCAATGGACAGGAAAAGGCATTCGGAATTTTTTGAAACCGTTTGAAACAGCAGAACCGATTCAATCAACTTGACCTCGGGACGATCAAGAGCAACGAGTGCACTGCGCAGTTCATCTGCAGCCAGCAAAATCTCATGCAGCGCATGATCGTGCAGTTCAAGTCCCAGCGCCGCTGCGTCAATAACGGCATGCGTGTTTCCGCCATATACGATCGACAGCTGGACCGTTCGGCCGCGAAATTGCACTGAAATATTGTCGGCGGTCACATAAGCCTGCGGCAACGCGACATCGATCTGATCACTGTCCTTGTGTATGGTGACACCAACAGTCGAGCGCGGCATTTCGATGGTGAATTCGGTTCGGTCATTTAACCGGCCCATGGATTTCAACGCTTTGGCATATCCGAACACGGCATGACCGCAAAGCTCGGGATAACCATACGACGTGATGAAAAACGCACCAAAGTCAGCTGTTTTGGACGCGAATGGAACCAGGCCGAAGGAGCCGCTGTGCCCGCGTGGTTCTTGCAACAGCAACGATCGCAGGTGATCATGATTTTTCTCGAAGGACTGAGCCTTTTCGCTGGCTGTCTCGCCCTCAAGTCCTGGGAGGGACTCAATCAAAATGCGTGTGGGGTGACCTGCAGTGTGTGTCTCCAGAACTCTGAAGGTTTCGGCGCCTTCGGCAAGCTGCACGTCCAAAGTGCCCTCACCTAAACCAGACCCATGCGAAACACCCAGACCAAACCGGTTGCGCGACTGATCAAACTGCATGGCTGAAACGCGTGCCGCATCCGTATTGACCCAAAGCACCCTCGCGGCCTCAGATCCCGGATTTCGCCAGCGGTGCTCCAAAGAACTGTTGAAGTAAGCACTGTCTCCAGGCTGTAAAACAGCGGGAGGACGGCCAGCCAAAGTGACCTCAAATTCACCCGATAGAATGTAAATAAGCTCCTCACCATCGTGAGAATAATAGCCATCGCTTTCAGCGCCGGGTTCAATGGTCCACACTTCCACGTCCATCAACTTTTCAGCAACGGTGAGCTGCTCAACCGAGACGCCCGGTCCGAAAGTTCCAACGACCCGGCCAGCGCCTCTCCGGACGATTGGAACATGGTCGTGATGCGTGCCACCCAACAGCTCTGCAAGGGAGCGTCCGAATGCCAAAGCAACACTGTTCAGTCTGGCTGGAGACAAAAAAGCGGTGCCACGCTCGAACATACTCAGATGCGAGACGCCAATATCGGTTTTTTCTGAAAGAGCACGCAGCGACAAACCACTCTCTTTGCGCATTGTGCGAATACGCGCACCGATTTTACCGAAGTCTACTGTCGTGCGCTCAATACCTGAATCGTGAGTGGCGGATTTTTGCTCATCCGGTTCGCTATCAATCAATTCCTTGATCTTGGTCAGGCTGTGACCCGATAATCTGCGCATTTGTTCGATATTGCGAATGCGATCCATGTCATCAGATGAAAATGACCGATGACCGCTGGCGGATTTGAACGGATCAATCAAGCCGGCATTTTCCCATGAGCGAAGCGTCGAAACAGACACGCCGATTACCTTGGCTACATGACCAATCGAATACGGGTTTTTATCGTTTGACGGCTTCAACATGTAGATATTTTCTTTACATATAGTTTTATTGAATTTTTTTGAGCGTAAGTCGATATTTTGAATATGTCAACGATCATTGGCCATGAATTGCGGGCATAATTGACAATCGCACTGTTAGGTGAAGTCGGAATCGGTGCTTTAGAAACCACGTCTCAAGCCATTCCCTGACGTCGAAACGGCAAATCCAGCACACCGGATTTTGATATTTTCAGCATCAATATCAGATACTTGAAAATCAAACGGTTTTACAAATCACATGGTGTGGATTTCACCAATCCCGTGAGCCGTACCTTGTTCCAACATCCTTATTGTGAAAAACCATCGGAAATGATGCTCCCCCCCCGAACTTAAGCGCAATCTCAATTCAGGCTGATCGGCAGAGCTGACTTCATTCATCGAAGTAGCTTAAATGTTGCTGCCCCAAACAAGTCCCACGTAAAGGTGCGGACGCATGTAAATTGCAAACAACGACGCAGAAAAAGTTGCCTCAAAATTAATCACAGCCTGTCGTGTCGAGACTTTGGCGCAGCTCGCTATCAGATTGATGTTGCCAAACAAAAATCTGTATGCCTAAATTCCGTTCATAGACAATCCAACTCCTTGGGAGTTCAATCTGGTACAAGATACTTCAGGCGATGCCTTCGTCGAATTCGACAAGGTTCAAAAAAGCTATGACGGCGAAGCGCTGGTCGTAAAAAATTTGAATCTGTCCATGCCAAAGGGTGAGTTCCTCACAATGCTTGGTCCGTCGGGATCAGGCAAGACCACCTGCCTGATG
>CAZOCA010000229.1:0-5823 GCA_964578105.1 uncultured Pararhizobium sp. | reverse complement strand
GTTGCCAGTACATTCTTCAATCTGTCTGGTTCAAATACAAATGATGAACTGCAGAAAATCGAACGCGAGATTGCTCCCAAACTGTCGCGGCACTCCAGCGCAACAGTTATGAATGCAAAACTGTTCGCTCGCATCAAAACCTTGTTCGAGCAGGTTGATGGTCTTGATCTGGACACCGAACAAAGCCGGGTTCTGACCAAATATTATGAGAATTTTGTGCGTGCCGGAGCGGCCCTGTCTGGGGACGCACGTGAACGCATGGCAGAAATTTCTGCACGACTGTCGGAATTGGGTACGCAATTCTCGCAAAATGTTCTGGCAGATGAAAAGGCGTTTCAACTGGTTCTGGACGATGAAACCGCTCTTGCGGGATTGCCTGATTTTCTGGTGTCTGCCGCCCGATCTGCGGCCGAGGAGCGTGGGCAGGAAGGCAAGCATGTCATTACGCTGTCGCGCTCTCTGATTGAGCCTTTTCTGCAATTTTCCAGCCGTCGCGACTTGCGGGAAACCGCCTTCAAGGCATGGATCGCCCGCGGTGAAAACGGTGATGCAAACGACAATAGAGACATCATTACCGAAACTCTGATGCTGCGCGATGAACGCGCAAAGCTGTTGGGCTTTGACGGATTTGCCCATTTCAAGTTGGACAATCAGATGGCGAAAACGCCGGACGCTGTGCGCGAGCTTCTGGAAAATGTCTGGGCGCCGGCAAAAGGCCGTGCGGAGCGTGAGGCGCAATCGCTGACGGAACTTGCACGCGATCTGGGAGACAATTCAGAAATAGCGCCGTGGGACTGGCGTTACTTTTCAGAGAAACTGCGCATGCGAGACCATGCGCTGGATGACGCTGAAATAAAACCCTATTTCCAACTGGAAAAAATGATTGAAGCGGCCTTTGCCGCAGCCAACCGCTTGTTTGGCGTCTGGTTCCGGGAAGTAACTGATCTGAAATTATATCATCCGGACGTGCGGGCCTGGGAAGTAAGGGATGCTGCAGGTCACCATGTCGGTCTTTTCCTTGGCGATTATTTTGCGCGCCCTTCCAAACGCTCTGGTGCCTGGATGAGTGCGTTCAGATCACAGGAGAAGCTGGCTGGCGATATTCGTCCGATTATTGTCAACGTCATGAATTTCGCCAAGGCCCCTTCTGGTGAACCCAGTCTTTTGACATTTGATGATGCGCACACGCTGTTTCACGAATTTGGGCACGCGCTTCATGGCCTTCTGTCAAACGTCACCTATCCACTTGTATCAGGCACAAGTGTTGCCCGTGACTTTGTGGAACTGCCGAGCCAGCTGTTTGAGCATTGGCTGACGACACCGGAAATTTTGACCAAATATGCCATCCATGCCCGCACAGGCGAGCCGCTGCCGCAGGATTTGATGGAACGGCTGCTTGCGGCCAGCACCTTCAATCAGGGGTTTGCCACGGTCGAATATGTGTCATCTGCTCTGGTCGATCTGGAAATGCATTTGAATGCACCAGAAGCTGCAAAGGACCCGCTGGCATTCCAGGCCAGGACATTGGCGAATATCGGCATGCCGAAACAGATTACCATGCGCCACGCCAGTCCGCATTTCATGCATGTGTTTTCCGGCGATGGCTACTCATCCGGCTATTATTCCTATCTGTGGTCGGAAGTGATGGATGCAGATGCATTTGTTGCGTTTGAGGAGACCGGTGATGCCTTTGATCCTGAACTGGCAGGTAAGCTGAAGCAGCACATTTACAGCGCCGGAAACAGTGCTGATCCAGCTGAGCTGTACACTCGGTTCCGGGGCCGTATGCCCGCCATTGATGCGTTGCTGGAAAAACGGGGTCTTCAAAGCGCAGCCTAGCTGTCTTAGACTTAGCAGATGCTTGTCCGGGGAGAAGATTCGCTGGCACGGCAACTTGCCGATGGCCGCCAAAGTGAGACTGCGCTGATGATACAGCGCGGTGTTGGGCGCATGCTGTTCACCCAGCGCTTTTCTGTCTTGAGCGAATTGACGCTCGCCTCTGGTCGCAGGGCCGATCTCATGGCGTTGTCACCCAAGGGTGATTTCTGGATTATCGAGATCAAGTCCTCGGTGGCAGACTTCAAGTCTGACAACAAATGGCCGGACTATAAGGACTATTGCGACCGCATGTTCTTTGCCAGCCATGACGAGGTTCCGGCAGATTTGTTTCCTGCAGAGCAGGGTCTTATTATGGCCGATTCATTTGGTGCGGATATTCTGCGTGATGCGCCGGAGCATCGCCTGTCTGCAGCCCGGCGCAAGGCGGTCATGTTACGGTTTGCGACATTGGCCGCAAACCGGCTTCATCACCTCAATGATCCGGGGCTGAGCGGAATTTAGCAACAATCAGCGCGGTGCACGCTTTGCCAGGATGCGTTGTAGCGTGCGGCGGTGCATGGACAGTCGGCGTGCAGTTTCTGACACATTCCTGTCGCAGGTTTCAAATATGCGCTGAATATGTTCCCAGCGCACCCTGTCCGCAGACATTGGGTTCGCGGGTGGTTGCGGCTTCTGATCTTCGGTTCGGGTCAGCGTATTGAAGAGTTGCTCGGCCGTGGCCGGCTTTTCCAGGTAATCGAAGGCGCCCATCTTTATCGCTGCAACAGCAGTGGCGATGTTACCATATCCGGTGAGGATGATGACACGGGCCTGTGCGTTCAACGAAAGCACGCGTTCTACCAAATCCAGACCATTGCCGTCTGGCAATCTGATATCGATCACAGCAAAATCAGGTGCATTTTTGTCGATGCTCGCCATGGCTTGCGCCATGGTCTCGAGCGGTTTTACGGCAAAGCCATGACCTTCAAGCGCGCGGGCAACGCGGCTTGTAAAAATGGTATCATCATCCACCAGCAACAGGTTGCCGAGTGACTGCTTGTTCAAGGTTATTTCTTCTTTCGTAAAGTCCAATGGTCTCATCCTGGTTGCGCCAAACCACGTCGCTTAATGCGACACTATAACTCTGTTATATGGCGCAAACTGACGACGGCAATTTATCAGCCTCATACTGCGACAATACAGCGCGGTAAAAGTGTCAAAATGGCAGATTTTTGCGGATTTTAGGTTTGAAAACACAGATTTCCGGGTTTGGCCCGGAGATCTGAGTGTGGTGTCAGTCGCCCATCTTGAGCGCAGCGATGAACGCATCCTGAGGAATATCGACTTTTCCGAACTGGCGCATTTTTTTCTTGCCCGCTTTCTGCTTCTCCAGCAGCTTGCGTTTCCGGGTCACATCGCCGCCATAGCATTTGGCGGTAACATCCTTGCGCAGGGCGGCAATTGTCTCACGGGCGATGATTTTGCCGCCGATGGCCGCTTGAATGGGAATCTTGAACATGTGGCGCGGGATCAGTTCTTTCAGTGTCTCGCACATGTCCCGGCCGCGTCGTTCAGACTGCGTTCGGTGAACCAGCATGGCCAGAGCATCAACCGGCTCTGCATTGACCAACAGGGACAGTTTGACCAGATCGCCCGCGCGATAATCGGTGATCTGATAATCAAAGCTGGCGTAGCCCTTGGATATGGATTTCAGCCGATCATAGAAATCGAATACCACCTCGTTAAGCGGCAGATCATATTGAACCATGGCCCGACTGCCCACATAGGACAGGTCAGTCTGCATTCCGCGACGATCCTGACAGAGCTTCAGGATAGGGCCGAGATGCTCGTCGGGCGTCATGATTGTGGCGTGAATCCAAGGTTCACGAATTTCTTCAATCTTCATGACATCCGGTAAATCTGCCGGATTGTGCAAATGGGTTTCCGTTCCATCAATCATCGTCAGCTCATACACCACGCTAGGCGCAGTTGCGATGAGATCCAGATTGAATTCGCGCTCAAGACGTTCCTGAATGATTTCAAGATGCAACAGGCCAAGAAAACCGCAACGAAAGCCAAACCCGAGCGCTGCCGAGGTTTCCATTTCAAAGGAGAAACTGGCGTCATTCAGACGCAATTTACCCATGGCCGCCCGAAGGTCTTCAAAGTCCCCGGCATCAATCGGAAAGAGGCCGCAGAACACCACTGGCTGAGCAGGCTTGAAGCCATCAAGTGCCTTGGCGGTTGGTCGGCGATCTTCCGTAATCGTGTCGCCAACACGGGTATCAGCTACTTCCTTGATGGACGCTGTCAGAAAGCCGATTTCGCCTGGGCCCAACTCATCCACAGTCACGAGCTTTGGTGTGAATACGCCCACACGGTCCACTTCATAGGCAGCACCTGTGCCCATCATTCGGACTTTCTGGCCCTTTTTCAACTTTCCATCGACAATGCGCACAAGCACGATAACGCCCAGATAAGCGTCATAATAGCTGTCCACCAGCATGGCTTTCAGTGTGGCATCCGGATTGCCTGCAAGCTTGCCCTTTGCCGGTGAGGGCAGACGTTTGACAATGGCTTCCAGAACCTTGTCGATGCCGATACCGGTCTTGGCGGAAATTTCGATGGCGTCAGACGCGTCAAGGCCGATGACTTCTTCAATCTGCTCCTTGACCCGGTCTACATCTGCCGCTGGCAGATCGACCTTGTTGAGCACTGGAACGATTTCATGGTCATTTTCAATTGCCTGATAGACATTGGCCAGCGTTTGCGCTTCCACGCCCTGACTGGCATCCACGACCAAAAGCGAGCCTTCGCACGCTGCCAGTGAACGACTGACCTCGTAGCCAAAATCCACATGCCCTGGTGTATCAATCAGATTGAGGATGTAAGTGATGCCATCTTCGGCCTTGTATGTCAGCCGGACTGTCTGCGCCTTAATGGTAATACCGCGCTCGCGCTCAATATCCATACTGTCGAGAACTTGCGCCTTCATCTCACGGTTTTCCAACCCGCCGGTGAGCTGAATCAGCCGGTCGGCAAGGGTTGATTTGCCGTGATCAATATGGGCAACGATTGAGAAATTTCTGATGGTTTCGATAGGTATTGTCATGGGCGCTAATTAGCACCGGCTAATGATATCAGCAAAGGTTTTTGTGCCGCAGGACTTCTTTCGTCAAATCCGTTGAAAAGTCAGATATGTGGGAAGGCGTCCCGCCTCCTGCGCCTTGGCCTCATAACGGGTTCCAGGCCAATCAGAAAATGCACCACCTTCCGTCCTGATCCAGTCGTCAGAGCATGTCGCGGTCCATGAAAAAGCAGCATGCTTGTGGCAGTGCTCAAGCGTCCAGCCAACATAATGCTCAATGTCGCTGGCAAACAGAAACAGCCCGCCGGGCTTCAGAACCCGTGCAATGCGATCCAGATTGCGCGGTGATACAAAACGCCGTTTCCAATGTTTGAATTTGGGCCAGGGGTCAGGATAGAGCAGAAACACACGCGCGATGGATGCTGCCGGTAACCAGTCGAGCAACGCACCTGCATCATCATCATGGAAGCGGATATTGGTGAGCTGGGCGGCGTTGACCTGCATAAGCGCCTGGGCCAGGCCATTGATAAAGGGTTCCACCCCAATAAAACCAATCTCTGCATTCGATGCGGCGCGATGCACAAGATGTTTGCCGCCGCCAAAACCGATTTCCAGATAGATTTCTTCGGCGTCATCGAAGAGATGCCGAAGATCATCCGGCGCCGGCTGGGACGTATCAAGCCTCAAGTCGGGCAGCAGATTTTTGACCAGTGCAGCAGGGCCAGGCTTGAGCGGCTTGGTTTTACGCCGCCCAATAAAGTCACTCTTCTTTGTTCGGCGGGTCATTTGGGTGTCAAAAGGCAGATTTCAATGCGTCCACGAGATTGGTCTGCTCCCAGGAGAAGCCACCGTCGCTATCTGGGGTGCGGCCAAAGTGACCATAGGCAGCAGAGCGGGCGTAGATCGGGCGGTTGAGG
>CAZOCA010000228.1:0-5831 GCA_964578105.1 uncultured Pararhizobium sp. | reverse complement strand
CATCGCAGTTGCCGAAATTCAAAGAAGATCTGTTCCACACGGATGATGGTTTCTGGCTTATTCCGACCGCCGAAGTGCCTTTGACCAATCTGGTTCGTGAAAGCATTCTTGATGGCGATCAACTGCCTCTGCGCTTTTCGGCGCTGACGCCTTGTTTCCGTTCGGAAGCCGGGTCGGCGGGTCGTGATACAAGGGGCATGTTGCGTCAACACCAGTTTTCAAAAGTTGAAATGGTGAGTGTGACCAAGCCTGAAGAATCTCTCACGGAATTGGAACGTATGCTTCAATGCGCCGAGGCCGTGCTTCAGAAGCTGGGATTGGCTTATCGTGTCATGACATTGAGCAGCGGCGATATGGGCTTTGGTGCGCGCAAGACTTACGATATTGAGGTGTGGTTGCCGGGTCAGAATGCCTATCGCGAGATTTCGAGCTGTTCGGTGTGCGGTGAATTTCAGGCGCGGCGTATGTCGGCGCGCTATCGCGTGGGTGACGACAAGTCGCTTGGCTTCGTTCACACATTGAATGGATCCGGTGTGGCCACAGGTCGTGCCTTGATCGCAATTATGGAAAATTATCAGCGCGAAGATGGCGGCATCGATATTCCAGACATTTTAAAACCGTATATGGCTGGGATCAGTCACATCGCAGGCCCTACGGAGTAAACCGAATGCGCATATTGGTAACTAATGATGACGGGATAAATGCACCAGGCCTAGTGGTGTTGCGGGAAATTGCAGAGACATTGTCTTCTGAAGTTTGGGTTGTGGCACCTGAGACCGATCAAAGTGGATTGTCCCATTCTCTGACACTCAACGACCCTTTGCGTCTCCGCCGGATTGAAGAGCGGGTTTTTGCCTTGCGTGGCACACCAACCGATTGCGTGATTATGGGTGTGCGCGAAGTCATGAAAGAGGCGCCAGACCTTATTTTATCAGGCGTCAATTCGGGTCACAATATTTCAGATGATGTGACGTATTCCGGAACCATTGCCGCTGCAATGGAAGGCACCATGTTGCGTGTTCCCAGCATCGCACTCAGTCAGGGCTATGACTGGGATTCTGGAGCCGAAATTCCCTGGAATGTGGCACGTGTTCACGCGGCGGGGCTGGTGCGCAAGGTGATTGACAAAGGAATCGAGCCGGGCATTTTGATCAATATCAATTTTCCCAGCTGTGCTGCAGAAGATGTTGCTGGCGTGCAAATTACCCGTCAGGGTGCCTTGTCCCATGGACTGTTTCTCGACAAGCGCGATGATGGGCGCATGAATCCCTATTATTGGCTCACCTATCGCAGGCAGCCACAAAACGTGATTGCCGGAACAGATATGGATGCTCTGCAACAGAACTATATCTCTATTACTCCGCTGAAGCTGGATTTGACAGCCGATGAGGCCATGAAGCGTTATTCCGATCTAGCAGAATAGAGGTGTCGCGTGGCCGGGTTTTCAAATCCGCATAGCCATCATCTACCAGCCTTCCTGTTACGTCTGCGCGAGCTAGGCGTAACCGATGTTCAATTGTTGAAGGCTCTGGAGAAGACCGACCGGCGACTTTACATTCCCGATCTTGCCAAAGAAGAGATGTGGGAAGATCGTGACCACTCCATTGGTTACGGCCAAAGCGCCGGGGTTCTGAGCCTTGTTGCGATTGTCGTGGATGCGCTGAAATTGCAGCGACAAGACAAGGTTTTGGACATTGGTGTTGGATGTGGCTACCAGACTGCCGTGCTGGCCAGACTGTCTCGCCGGGTATATGGCGTGGAACGGGTGCGACCCTTGATCCGGCAAGCGGAAAAAAATCTTGAAAGAGACGGTATTCTGAATGCCACTTTATACAGTGGTGACGGTCATGCCGGCTGGCCAATGCAGTCTCCATTTAATGCGATCGTTCTTACCGCAGCTTGTGAGACTGTACCGCCTGTCTTGTTCGATCAATTGGCGGATGGCGGCAGATTGGTTGCGCCAATGGATGAGGGGCATGGGGAAGAAGCCATCACTCTGTTCCATAAAAACGGCACTGAAATCAGCTCCAAAACAATCGGCAGGGGCGAATTCCCACCACTCGTTCCTGGGCGGGTGAGTGACGACTGAGTTTCATGTCCAAACGAGAAACGGCAGAAACTGAATCAATTTAAGCATTTATAAAGGGTGTCACGGTTAATACTTCGTCTGTGTTTTGAGTACAGGCGTGAGTATGCCGGATGTGTAAAAGTATAGCGTTTTCGCGGAGCCGGGCTGGCCGCTTAATTTCCAAGGCCCTATTTGTTTCATTTCTATCGGGCACTCTTGTGGCCTGCAGTAATGATTTTTCCAGAGTCTCGGATCAGGATTATACGGCAGCCGTGTCTGCCCAACGAGACTTTTTGGGTAAGCCGACAAGGCAACCAATGCCTGCGGTTCCCATTGCGGGATCTTTCTCTAATAATGTTGTTGCGCGGCAAAATTTGCAGCCTGTTCAGCCTTATCCGGCTCAACAGGCCTACCCAGCCCAGCAGGCTTATCCCGTTCAGCAGACTTTTTCTTCTGTTCAGCCAACGGTTGACTATACCAGGCCTGTAGCCGCAGCTGCTCCGGCGTACAGGCCTACGCCATCCAATATGGCAAAGGGCGATTACCAGTTGCCGACGTCTCGGCAAGCTGATCCGATAACGACCGCAGCTGTGGGGCAGGATGAATCTGGTTGGACGCGTAATGGCGGTCAGACTGTGACTATCAAGCCCGGCGATACGCTCTATGCAATTTCTCGGCGCCACAATGTGCCTGAGCAAGCCATTCTCAATGCAAATGGATTGTCTGGCCCTCGTGATATCGTAGCGGGTCGCTATCTGACCATTCCAACTTTCGTGCGAGCTCAGACGCAACAGGCTGCTGCCAGAACCGCTCAGCCGCGATTGCAGGCGTTCCCACAGCAGGTTTCCAGACCTGCGCAGCAAGCTGCGCCTCAGGCGGAGGCTCGAGCAGCAGTGGTTAATGCAGTCAGGTCTGTCGGCAGCGCGCCAAGACCTTCTTCCAAACCGGCGACGCAGGCTGTCTTAACAAGACCTGCAGCAGTAGCGCCAGCGACAGTTGCTGGCGGGCGTTATCGGGTTGCTCCCGGTGATACGCTTTATAACATTGCGCGCCGTCATAACGTGAATATTGGCACGCTTTCTGCCGCGAATAATATGGGTCAGTCGACCAATATCAAGATTGGCCAAACTCTTGTTATTCCTGGTCATGGCCAGGCAACAACAGTTGCAGCCGGGCAGACCGTTGCTCCAAACACGGTTGCGCCGAACAGAACAGCTCAACTGGCACCTCGGAATGTGCAGACAACAGGCTCGATCCAACCGCCAAAGCCGGTTGCTGTCCAGCCCGTCAAGCAGGTTCAGCCGGTTGTGTACACACCACCAAAGGCAGAGCAGCAGGAGCCGGCCAAACAGGCCGGTGCAGGCAGCCTGTCGTTTCGTTGGCCGGTTCGTGGACGTGTCATCTCTACATTTGGTGACAAAACCAATGGCGAAAGAAATGACGGTATCAATTTGGCTGTACCAGATGGAACACCCGTCAAAGCAGCCGAAGATGGTGTTGTAATTTACTCCGGTAACGAGTTGAAGAGTTACGGTAATCTGGTACTTGTACGGCACTCGGGCGGTTGGGTGACAGCATATGCCCACAACCGTGCCTTGAGCGTTAACAGAGGCGATCAGGTTCGTCGCGGTCAGGAGATTGCTCAGGCAGGTGCCACAGGCTCTGTGAGTTCTCCACAACTGCGCTTTGAACTTCGCAAAGGATCGACTCCGGTCAATCCTTTGGACCATTTGGGCGGCGTTTGACCAGACACCAATATCCGCCCAATAGTTGTGGCGTTGGAGCTTAAGGCTTCAGCGCCACTTTCTTTTTGCCCGCCATATCCTGAATGAACTGCCATGCAGTTCTACCGGATCGGTATCCTCTGGTTGTGGCCCATTCCAGAGCAGCAGGTCGCCATTCCGATTCTTCGATATTTAGTCCAAAATGCTCCATATAGCCGGACACCATGCGCAGATATTCATCCTGGCTGCATTTATGGAAGCCCAGCCAAAGGCCGAATCGATCTGACAGCGATACCTTTTCCTCAACGGCTTCACTTGGATTGATGGCAGTCGAGCGTTCATTTTCAATCATGTCGCGCGGCATGAGGTGCCTGCGGTTTGATGTGGCGTACAGCAACAGATTTGATGGGCGACCTTCAATGCCGCCATCAAGCGCTGCTTTCAGCGCCTTGTAGGATGTATCATCAGTGTCGAAGGACAGATCATCACAAAACAGCAGAAAGCGAAGTTTTGGTTGCGCTAATAGAATCATAAGATCGGGGAGGGACTCAATATCCTCACGGTGAATCTCAACAAATTTCAGCTTTTCAGTTTCGGAGGCGGCCGTTTCGTTGACATGAGCGTGGATGGCTTTGACGACCGAGCTTTTGCCCATGCCCCTTGCGCCCCACAACAGGGCGTTGTTTGCGGGGTAGCCTGCCGCGAATTGTTGTGTGTTCTGCAAAAGGATATCGCGGACCTGTTCAATTCCCTTCAACAGGCTCAACTCTACTCTGTTGACCTTATGGACCGGCTTTAGAACGCCGCT
Source organism: uncultured Pararhizobium sp. (assembly GCA_964578105.1). Classification (GTDB taxonomy): domain Bacteria; phylum Pseudomonadota; class Alphaproteobacteria; order Rhizobiales. Next base: position 1,231 of record CAZOCA010000228.1, on the reverse strand, counting down.
GCGTGCATTCCATACAAAGGCATCTGCTGCATCAAAGTTTGCTGGTTCCACAACATTTGGTGCCATCCGTTCCAAAGCATCTGCGATGCGTGTCAGGGCTGGTTTCAGGTCAAGTTGAAGTTCTTCGGCCGGAATCTGGGTCATAAAGCGTCCAAGTTTATGTTTTTGATGCAATGTGCCTTTGTTTTCGCTGGCAATTTATGGGCAGATGCCCCATTTGCAAAGCTGTTATAAGCGATCCCGTGGATGAGGCTTGCAAAGCAAAGCGCCGTGAGTATAGTCCGCGAGACTTTTTCGACAGAAAAACCAGCAAAACTGCCTACGCTGATATGGCGTGTGGCGGTGTAACTAGACAGGATTGACTGATGTTCGTAACGCCCGCATATGCGCAGGCCGCCGGTGGCGGTGCTGGAATGATAACCAGCCTTCTTCCATTCGTACTGATCTTCGCGGTGATGTATTTTCTGATTATCCGGCCACAGCGCCAGCGGATGAAAAAACACGAAGAAATGATTGGCGCGGTGCGTCGTGGGGACACAATCGTCACCAGTGGTGGTCTGATTGGTAAAGTCATCAAGGTGATTGAAGACGGCGGTGAGTTGCAAGTCGAACTGGCAGAAGGCGTGCGCGTCCGCATCGTTCGCTCAATGGTCTCCGATGTGCGCGCCAAGGGCGAGCCGGCTAAAGACGACAGCTAAGCGTCCCATGCGGCTTTGGGCGGTGCCCGAAGCAGAAAATGGTCCGGCCAAATCTCTCACAGGTGCCTGAATGCTTTATTTCTCTCCGATCAAGACAGTTGCAATTGTCCTGGCCGTTCTGATTGGGCTGATTGCCGCCCTTCCTAATTTGATGCCGAAAGATGTTGCAGACAGGTGGCCGGGATGGATTCCTGGCGGCCAGTTGGTTCTTGGGCTGGATTTGCAAGGCGGCGCGCATTTGCTGTTGCAGGTGGAGCGTAGTGATCTGATTGAAACCCGTCTGGATGATATCCGTGACAGTTTGCGCACATCTTTGCGAAATGAGCGCATTGGTTACACAGGTCTGACCACTGTTGGTGAAACAGTTCAGGCACGTTTGCGTGATGCCTCTCAAAGTGATGCGGCCAGTGCCGCATTGCAGCAGATCGTTGAACCGATTCCCGGAGGCCTCCTGTCCGGTGGGTTGCCTGTTACGGAAGTCACGCTTGATATCAATAGTGACGGCCTTATCCAGTTGACGTTCACGCCCGAAG
>CAZOCA010000227.1:0-5876 GCA_964578105.1 uncultured Pararhizobium sp. | reverse complement strand
GGTTTCAACCACGCTTGTTGTGGGGTCAAAGTTCATGTCCCAGACTTTCTCCAGCAACATGGTCCGCGTTAAAACGCGCCCGTTGGATCGCAAGAACGCTTCAAGCAAACGGAATTCCTTTGCGTTCAGTTCAATCGCTTGTCCCCGACGTGTGCAACTTTGTTTGAGAAGGTCGAGGTGGATGTCACCTGCGACAAGCTTGGTCACGGCGGCTTGTCCGACGTCCGTATTTCGGCGCCCTAAAGCGGCAACGCGTGCGTCCAACTCGGAAAATGCAAAGGGCTTGGGAAGGTAATCATCCGCACCTGCCTGCAAGCCTTCAACACGGTCATCAACATCCCCCAATGCGGTCAACAACAAAACGGGTGTCGTGTTCTTGGCCGCCCGGATCGCGCGCAACACCGACAGACCGTCAAGTTCCGGCACCATCCGATCGAGGATCAACAGATCATAGTCTTGGGTGGTCGCCGCAATAAGTGCATCGCGTCCACTCTCCAACCAATCAACGACATGCCCAGATTGCGTCAGCCCATCGCGGGTCCAGGATCCGATTTCAGTATCATCTTCAAGAAGTAGTATTTTCATAGCCCTACCGTAAATGCGACCGCCCCAAAGAGCTATCCCACCTTATCGGGATCAAATCTGTCCGTGGTTTCGCGCGAACCTTACAAAATTGTAAAGTTTGGGTCATGTGGCAGCTAACATCGGGTGGCATCTAGGGTGCAACGAAACACACCTGACAAAACCTGGAACCTGACAGAATTTGGAAAAGGAACAGATCCGATGAAAAAGACACTTACAACAGGTGCCGCGCTGATTGGAGCCATGACTATTCTTACCGGGGCCGTTCAGGCCGAAACATTTTCTGCCGAGGTATGGGCCGATAACTGGTTTTCATTGAATGTGAATGGTGCGCAAGTTGCTGAGGATAGTGTTTCGATCACCACAGAACGATCCTTTAACGCTGAAAGCTTTTCGTTCACCGCAGAACGACCCTTTGTGCTCGGGTTGATCGCCAAAGACTTCAAGGAAAACGATACGGGGCTGGAGTATATCGGAACGTCTCGCCAGCAGATGGGAGACGGAGGCGTGATCCTGCAGATCAAAGATGCAAACGGAGAGATTGTTGCGGTAACCGATGATGGTTGGAGTTGCCTCGTAACCCACCACGCACCGACACAAACATCTTGTGCCAATGAAGCCAATCCCATTGCTGGGGAAGGTGCCTGCGGATTTGAAATCACCGAAGCGCCGGAGGGCTGGGACACTGCCGAATTCGACGCCTCCGCCTGGTCATCGGCTACAGTTCACAGCGAACGTGCGGTCAGCCCAAAGGACGGCTACGACCAGATTTCATGGGACAGTTCTGCGCAGTTGATTTGGGGCCCGGACTTGGAAACGGACAACACACTGCTGTGCCGTCTGCTCGTCGAGTAAGACCCATCATTGCCCTGAACAGCTTACAGTTCCCCTTTTTCAAAGGAATGCAAAACATGACTTGGATAACTGAAAACAAGACCCGTATCGGCACAGGCTCCCTGCTCATGGGCGCTTGTTTATTCTTGGCACCAGCGGCACAGGCGCACGAAGAAGGGGCGCATTGCGATGCGGTTTCCGAGTCCGTCAGTGACGCTGGATTTGCTGATGAGGTGACAGTGACATGCGCCGACGGCCACGCGATCATTGCCTCTGATACCTACCCGGATCATCCCTTGATGACAGGGATTGTAGGCACGAACGAACAAATACCAGTGCCTGCGGATTATGCGGCCCCGATCCCGTTGCAACCCACCCTTGGGTCCGATCCAGTTACCCGCGATTCTTCCCTTGGCGTTGCTGTTAACGGCGTGCCGATTTTTGATTATACCGGTGGCGGGGAAATGTCTGAGGCCGATCTTTACCATCATCAGACCCAACACGACACATTGCTGACCCAGCAGTTGGACGTTTGCGGTGGTCATGCAGGGCGCGGTGATGATTATCACTACCACGTCAAACCGACTTGCATGATCGATCAGATGGCCAATGCAGGTGATGATGCCATCATCGGCTGGGCCTTTGATGGCTTCCCGATCTATGGCGACAAAAACCCGGACGGCACCACTATTGCCGAAGGTATCCTTGATGTTTGCAACGGTCAGCCGGATGACACATTTGGCTATCGTTATCACACCTCCAGTGAGGCGCCCTACATCGTGCAATGCCTGATGGGCGAAGTTGCTGACATCAGCAATCTGCCGCGCGTGCGCCCGTTGTCTCAGGCAGTTGGCCGTCCACCAAATGGCGGAGTTGAGGATCTTGTTTTCACCGAAGATGAGGACGGTAACCGCAGCATGGACTACACCTATCAGGGCGGGGCCTACTACATGCGATATAGCCCAACAGACACACCGGGTTGCTACGCATTTGAAACCAAGACCGTGACCAATAACGGTGTCGTCAGCACCGGAGAATATTGTCGATGAAACCGCTTCTGACAATATTCGCCATGGCTGCAGTCTGTGCCACACTCGCGACGACAGGCATGGCGCAGGATGGCTTTATGCTGTCCAGTCCCGAGATCGTGGATGGCGGCGCACTACCTGCTGAGCTGAAATGCACACGCGATGGCGGTGACGGCGTATCGCCGCCTTTGTCATGGACGGCGGTGCCTGATGGCACCCAAAGCCTTGCTGTGATCATGCACCACTACCCACGCGGCACCGTTGAGGGGCGCGATGCGCCAAGCCAGTATTGGCTATTATGGAACATCCCGGCAGATACGCTCGGGATCGAACGAGGCAATCCGCTGTCCATTGGTGATGAGGGGGCGGACAAGGATCAACGTCGGACTGGCTACACCCCACCATGTTCGCCACCTGGAGCACTGCACGAATACACCATCACGCTGTATGCTCTTGACGCACCATTGGATAGCTTGCCGCGACACGATGAAATTGCCGTCGATTGGGAAACGATGACGCAAGCCATGGACGGAAAAATCATCGCTGAGACCCAAATCACGTTCAATAATTAGGTCCGCTTGTATCGGACCTGATGGGCGCTCTCCGGGTAGGATGATGTCAATTTTCAATCTACCAATGACCCTGCTGGATACCGGTGCGCGAACAATGTCAAACTTGCAAGGGCGGCGCAAATGAGCATCGACGATCCTGCCAGATGGCGAAACCGCTATGCTTGGAATCCCTTGCTTTTTAAAAATTTCCTTGCGCTGCATGCGTGTCAGTATTAACGATAATACGAAACCGTTGGAACGAGAATAAGAGACGAGGGGGCATCGCAACATGCGGCCAAATAATTTTCGCAGACTCAATGAACGCCAGGTGAGTGAACTCGTGGTCGCCAGCCGTGACGGGTCGGAAATCTCAACAGTTTTTCAAACCGGTGAGTTGATTGAGGCCCCCAATTGGACGCCTGATGGAAAATGGCTGATCTACAATGCAGACGGTCGTCTGTTTCGAATTTCGCCCGACGGATCTGACGGCCCGCACCGCATCAACACAGCGCCGGTTGAAAACCTGAACAATGATCACGTCATTGCCCCGGATGGCAAAAGTATTTTCGTCTCTTCAAACGACAGCCACCTGTATCGATGTCCTATAGACGGTGGATTGCCAGTCAAAATCTCCAACGACCAGGATCCCGCGCGCCTCTTTACCTATTATTTGCATGGCATCTCGCCTGATGGCGAAACGCTGGCCTATGTCGGTTACGAACGCGGTAGCGGCAAAACGGTCACGCGAATTTGCACGATCCCCTCATCAGGCGGCGCGGACATTGAGCTGTCGGATGGAAGCTGCGCAGTAGACGGTCCCGAATATTCAGCTGACGGTAAATGGATCTATTTCAACTCTGAAGCTGCGGCGACCCAGCCGGGCCATGCACAGATATTTCGGATGTTGAATGACGGTTCTGGCGTCGAGCAATTGACCCATGACGAACGTGTTAACTGGTTCCCCCACGCGGCACCCGATGGCACAATTTTTGTCTATATTTCATTCCCAAGCGGGACGCTGGGCCACCCGGCTGACAAGGAAGTAATCATCCGGACCATGAACCCCGATGGGTCAAACAAGCGTGATATTGATACCTTCAATGGGGGGCAGGGCACCATCAATGTTACATCCTGGTCACCCGATAGCAGCCATTTTGCCTATGTCCGTTACCCCATGCTGGACTAGGGTCCGCACCCTAGGATAATTGGCTGGCTGGAGCGTCGGTGCGAATCAGAGCGTGCTTTCACGGATCATCAGGTCTGGTTCGACTTGCGTGATCTGGGGTGGGGGCAGCAAGCCTTTGGTATTGATCAGGCTGATGACCCGCTCGATGGCCATTTTGGAAATCGAGTCAATGTCATAGTCCACAGAGGAGAGTGAGATGACTGCGTGTTCGGCAAACTCGATGTTGTCGAATCCAAAAATTGCCATCTCGTCAGGCACTTTGAGTCCGTTCTTGATGCAATAGCGCAGCGCCCCAAGCGCTAAAGAATCCGTCGCTGCAAGCAGGGCGGTTGCGCCAGTGTCTTTTTGCAAGAGGGTTTGCATCGCGAGATAGCCGCTGGCGACGTCGCTGCCGTCCGGGGTGATAATCAGGGTCGGATCAACACTCAGCCCGACAGCCGCCATGGCCGTGGTATAGCCTTCTCTTTTTTCGTAGTTTCCCTTGTCAGACGCGCTGTCCAATAAAGCGATACGTCGATGATCATTGTCGAGCAAATGGGCAACAGCCTTATGCGCGCCGGCCCGCTCATCCATGCACACTGCATCAACGCCTGCGTCCGCGTCTCCAACCAGCAAAACAACGGGAAAATTCCGCGCGCGCAGATTACGAATATGCTCCAGTTCCCCGTGTTGGCACGGAAAGATAAGCATCCCGTCCACGCGCCGGGCTCGAAACGTTTCGATCAAGCTGCGCTCCAGATCAAGCTTGTTGTTTGAGGTCGCAAACAGGGTCGTATAACCCCGGTTGGTCAGTTCAAGTTCAACGGCCTGTGCCATCGCCGTCAGCACCGGGTTCGTCAAATCCGTAAGGATCAACCCAATGGAGCGGGTCTCCTTCATAACAAGCGATTTAGCGACCTGATTGGGCAGATAATTGAGCTTGGCAGCGGCATCGGCAATTTGGCGGCGGGTCTCGTCAGGAATCCGGGGACTGTTGCGCAAAGCCAGTGAAACGGTGTTCACCGAGAAGCCGGTTTGTTTAGCAATATCCTTTAGGCGCGACGCCGACCCTGCCATTTTATGTGCCTTTAGTTCCCGCCTTTGAGGGCCCTGATCGCCTTATATTGCAGACAGTCGGGGTTCATTTCCATGAGTTCTATCCGATTTCCATCAGGATCTTCAATCCAGGCACCGCGATTGCCATCTTCTCCCAGTTTAATCTGCGATGTCAGCTCGATCCCGTTTGCGTTAAGGCGCGCCGCTTCCACATCCAGATCATCGATAGCAAAGCAAAAATGTGTGGTGCCGGTAGCCCCGTCGGCGGGGGCGGGATCCGGGCTGTCACTGATCATCAATTCAAGAAACTGAGTATCGGTGATGCGTAGGTAGATTAACCAGGTGTCGCCATTGTCGTGCTTTAGGCGGTCCATCTCTGCGAACCCGACCTGATCGCGATAGAATTTGGCCGAAGCCTCCAGATCGCGGACCTTGAGAGCAAGGTGGCCCAATGCATTGATTCCATTCATGTCGAATTTCCTTTGAGAATTGGCCGGTAAATTGATGTGATTATGCGTCCCATGCAGGACCCCAGTCGGGTGCGATTGAGCGAGGCTCTTGTTGGATGGCGCCAATGGTTTCCATCTCACGCTCGGTAAGTTGGAGTGTCGATGCCTCAAAATTTGATCGAATTCTTTCTTTCTTTGATGACGTTGGAAT
>CAZOCA010000226.1:0-5880 GCA_964578105.1 uncultured Pararhizobium sp. | reverse complement strand
TCCCAATTGGCAGCCCCCTTGGGCGAACGGTTTGGAATGATCCGCACAGTTTCGGGCGCTGTGACCGGATTTATGCTTTTCTCCCTTCTTCTGCTGGTCCTGACCCTTGCCGGTTTGGGAACACTGCCTGTCATTATCGGGTTGCTGTTTTTGGCAAATGCATGTCTCGGGTTGGTGTTCCCCACGACCATGGTTATGGCGCTTGAAGAGCATGGTGAAATCGCCGGTCTGGCATCCTCACTTGGAGGCACCCTGCAAATGGTGGCAGGAGGTGTGGCTGTGATGGTGGCTGGGCCATTTTTTGATGGAACTGCAACACCCATGGTAATTGCAATTGCCATCTGCTCGATCATCGCCTTTATCCTGACGCGCTTTGTGGTGCGTCCAGTGGCCGCGTCAGACGTCGAGAATGTCGGTCTCTGAGATCGTAATCCCAAATCCCTTGAGGCCCACATAGTGGCGTTTTCGGGACGCCAGCAGACGAATATTGGACACGTCCAGATCACGCAATATCTGCGCGCCCAGACCAATCTCACGCCAGGCCTCTTCGCGGCTTTGGGTCGACCCGTGGGCTTCGTCTTCATCTGGGGAAAGCGTGGGGCCACGTAACTCGCGTTCTGAATCCGACGTCACGCCTGCGCCGCCTTCACGCAGATAGACAATGATGCCCCTGCCTTCTTCAGCGATAGCGGCTGCCCCCGTCTTAAGGGTCGAATTGGCCCCGAAAACATCCCCCAGAATGTCTTCCATATGAAGACGCACCGGCACCGGCGCGCCGTCATGAATATTTCCGAAGACAAGAGCCAGATGTTGCATGGGATCAAATGGTGTGCGGTAGGAAATGGCGCGCGCTTCGCCAAAACTTGTTTGAATGTGGCGCTCGCCCACACGCTCCACCAGCTTATCCCGGCGTTGGCGAAAGGTAATCAGATCGGCCACGGAAATTGATTTGAGACCGTGCTCTTTGGCAAATTCCGCAACTGCAGCGCCGCGCTTTACGGTGCCATCATCATTGACCAGTTCGGAGATAACCCCCACTGGCGGCAGGTCAGCAAGCTGGCACAAATCCACGGCGGCTTCTGTATGACCAGACCGGGTCAGAACACCGCCTTCCTTGGCAACCAGAGGAAAAATATGACCAGGGCGCACAAAGTCGACAGCGCCGACATTCGGATTGGCCAGTGCGCGTACTGTTGAGCACCGCTCTGCCGCCGAAATACCGGTGGTCGTATCGTGGCGGTAATCAACCGACACTGTAAATGCGGTGCTGTGCGGCGCGTCATTGTTCGCGACCATCGGCTGCAACTGGAGACGCTCGGCTTGCGAGCGGCTCAGCGGCGCACAAACAATGCCGCTGGTGTAGCGCACAATGAACGCCATGTTTTCCGGTGTGCAATGCACCGCCGCAACAATCAGATCGCCTTCGTTTTCGCGATCATCGTCATCGGTTACCACAACCATTTCACCGGCTTTGAAAGCCTCAATGGCCTGCCGAACGCGCAGGTTTGATTCTGTCATGATGTCAGCCATTCTGTCCACGGTGACGCAGAAGGTGGTCGGCCAGAACACAGGCCATCATGGCCTCGCCAATCGGCACTGCGCGGATACCGACACAAGGGTCATGCCGCCCCTTGGTGCGCACATCAACGTCCTCACCACTTCGGGTTACACTTTTGCGCGTGGTTAAAATGGAAGAGGTCGGTTTCACAGCAAAGCGCGCCACAACCGATTCACCGGAGGAAATGCCACCCAAAATGCCGCCGGCCTTGTTCGACAAAAACACCGGCTTGCCATCGTCTCCCATGCGCATTTCGTCGGCATTGTCCTCGCCACTCAAACGGGCGGCCTCAAAGCCATTGCCAATTTCCACACCCTTTACCGCGTTGATCGACATGAAGGCAGAAGCAATATCCTGATCCAGCTTGCCGTAAACCGGCGCGCCAAGGCCAACCGGCACCTGATCCGCGACCACTTCGATGATGGCACCGACACTGGAACCCGACTTGCGAATTCCATCCAGATACGTTTCCCATTCCTTGGCAATCACGGGATCGGGACAGAAAAATGGATTGTTGTCGACTTCATCCCAATCCCAGCGATCACGATCAACGGCAATGTCCCCGATTTGCACCAGAGCGCCGCGCACACGCATTGGGTTGATGACCTGACGGGCAATAGCCCCTGCCGCTACGCGCGCAGCTGTCTCGCGCGCTGATGAGCGCCCACCGCCGCGATAGTCGCGGATGCCATATTTGGAATCATAGGTGAAATCAGCGTGACCGGGACGATAGCGTTCCTTGATTTCAGAATAATCTTTTGAGCGCTGATCTACATTCTCGATCATCAGGGAGATTGGCGTGCCGGTTGTCAGCAACGTGCCGGTTTCCTCATCCGGGAAAACACCCGACAGAATGCGCACCTGATCCGGCTCTTTGCGCTGTGTGGTGAAACGTGATTGACCGGGACGGCGCTTTTCCATCCATTGCTGGATCATTTCTTCGGAAATCGGCAGCCGAGGCGGACATCCATCCACCACACAGCCCAGTGCCGGGCCGTGGCTTTCGCCCCATGTGGTGACGCGGAAGAGATGGCCAAAACTGTTGTGAGACATGAGAATACGCCGCTAATTGCTGTTGACCGGTGTTTAAGTGAGTGCAGCGTTTGGGTCAAACACAACGTTGGATTTGACCAAAAGCTCTAGACCAGCAGGACACGCCCATCGACAAGCTTCATCACCTGATCCTGCGGGGTTGGCAGAGCCAGAACTTCGTCGCCCGAAAGATTTTGCAAAATACCGCGCACGGCACGGCTGACGCCGCCATGTGAGACAATCACGATATCCCTGTCGATGGACTCAATAACGCCGCGCACACGCTCTGTCAGCATTGCGTAGCTTTCGCCTTCAGGGGGGGCAAAATGGAATTTATCACGTCTCCGCTCTGCTTCCAGATCTGCATGCTGTTCATCAATTTCCGCTGCAGTGAGACCTTCAAACTTGCCAAAGCCAATTTCCTTCAATCGGTCATCGGTGGCGTAATCGGTCGGTGGCAATCCCATTTCACCACGCAGCAGTTCCATGGTCTCGCTGGTCCGCGACATAGGGCTTGCCAGAAATGGCAAGTCGAATGACGGCAAATGGTCTTTCAGAGCGCGTCCGTTGCGCCGTGCCTGATCACGTCCCGTGTCATTGAGCGGGATGTCTTTCTGACCCTGGAAGCGGCCAACATGGTTCCAGTCCGTCTGACCATGGCGGACAAAATAAATCGTGTGTTTCACTGTTTGACTACTTCTTGTCTAAAACGATATCGGGCGCATCGACGGCCTTCATGCCAACGACGTGGTATCCGGAATCCACATGGTGAACCTCGCCGGTAACCCCAGAGCTGAGATCAGACAAAAGATAAAACGCAGAGCGACCAACCTGATCGGTTGTCACTGTCTGGCGCAGGGGCGAATTGTTTTCATTCCAGTCCAGAATATAGCGGAAATCACCAATACCGGACGCAGCCAATGTCTTGATTGGACCAGCAGACAATGCATTTACGCGGATTTTCTTGGGGCCGAGGTCTACGGCCAGATAGCGCACAGATGCTTCCAGACCAGCTTTGGCAACGCCCATGACATTGTAATGCGGCATAACTTTTTCAGCACCGAAATATGTCAGTGTCAAAATTGACCCACCGTCGGTCATCAGCTTTTCTGCCCGTTGTGTGACTGCCGTCAGCGAGTAGACGGAAATGAGCATGGTCTTCTGAAAATTTGCTTCGGATGTATCAACATAGCGCCCGGTTAGTTCTTCCTTGTCGGAAAAGGCGATGGCATGCACGACAAAGTCGAGCTTGCCCCAATGTTGTTCCAAATCGGCAAAAACAGCATCAATGGTCGCAGTGTCCGTCACGTCGCAATGGCCCGCAACATGGCCGCCCAATTCCGCGACCAATGGCTCAACCCGCTTTTTCAGAGCATCGCCCTGATAGGTAAAGGCCAGATCCGCACCCTGTTCATGACAAGCTTTGGCAATTCCCCAGGCAATGGAGCGATTGTTGGCAAGGCCCATGATGAGGCCTTTTTTGCCCTTCATGATGTTACCGGTAAGATTGGCAAATTCGTCAGCCATTGAAAACGTCCTTGATTATTCTTGCAAGCAGGCCGCCGGGTGGGGCAAAGTCTGTGGCGTCGGGGTCTGTGTTCAGGGTCCGGGATCGGACTCTGGATCGAGGCGGCTTATGCCACAAGCGCTTAGCAGCTTCAAGCAGATGCAACATTCAGTCGGACCTTGAGAAACCAATTTCATGCTTTCAGAATTCAAAAACGCGCTTGGCGCCAATGCCGTGCTGAGCAATCAAGATGACATGCAACCCTATTTGCGCGAATGGCGCGGCCTTTATCAGGGCAAGGCACTTGCGGTTGTTCGGCCCTCAACAACACAAGAAGTCAGTGATGCGGTGAAGCTGGCTTGCGCTCACGGCCTGAAAATCATTCCGCAAGGCGGCAATACCGGGCTTGTTGGCGGGCAAATGCCTGACGATGAAAAAACCCATATTATCCTGTCTACAAACAGACTTAACGCCATACGAAACCTCGATTCAGAGGGCAATTCAATCACCGTGGAAGCGGGTGTTGTGTTGGAGCGCATTCAACAGGTAGCTTCTGATGCAGATCGGTTTTTCCCTCTGTCGCTAGGCTCACAAGGTTCGTGCCAGATTGGCGGCAACATCTCCAGCAATGCGGGCGGCACCGGTGTTCTGGCCTACGGAAATACGCGCGATCTGGTGTTGGGACTTGAAGTGGTTCTTGCCGATGGGCGCATCTGGAACGGTCTGCGTGCCTTACGGAAGAACAACACAGGTTACGACCTGAAACAATTATTCATCGGCGCGGAAGGCACTTTGGGTCTGGTAACAGCTGCTACGCTGAAACTTTTCCCCAAACCAAAAGGCAAACAAGTTGCCTTTATGGGCTTCGAGTCCCCCCATGCGGCCCTTGCAACACTGAATATTGCGCAAGGATTGGCTGGCTCAAATCTCACCGGGTTTGAGCTCATTCCGCGGATCGGGATGGAGTATACATATCGCCACCTTGAGGGTGCACGTGACCCGTTAGAGGGCGAGCACCCATGGTACGCCGTGATTGAGATTTCCAGCGGCCGCTCTGATGCCGAAGCTGAAGCGCTTATGGCTGAGGCCTTCGAAACGGCTTTCGAGGCAGGTCATGTCAATGACGCGGTTCTTGCCAATTCTCTTGCACAGCAGGATGCTTTCTGGCGCTTGCGGCATGCCATGTCAGAAGTCCAGAAATATGAGGGCGGTTCAATCAAGCATGACGTTTCTGTTCCGGTATCGAAAATGCCGGATTTCATTCTGGAAGCCAGCGATGCCGTCAAGGCCACGATCGCGAATTGTCGCCCGGTGCCGTTTGGGCATCTTGGTGATGGCAACATTCACTTCAATGTCAGCCAGCCGATCGGTGCTGACAAGGATGCCTTTCTGGCTGAGTGGGATCGGGTCAACACCGTAGTTCACGATATTGTCGCGGCCTATGGCGGCTCGGTTTCAGCCGAACATGGCATTGGGCGACTGAAAGCAAAACTGATGCCCCACATCAAATCGGAAGTGGAACTGGATATGATGCGTCAGATGAAACGCACACTCGACCCTGATGGCGTGTTCAATCCCGGTGCTTTGCTGCCCTAGCAACTATTCCTCATCATATTTTGGAAATGGCAGGTTCCAACCATTACGAATGGCCAATATGCGCAACGCCAACGCAATCGATAATCCGGCCAGGGCGCGGATATCAAAACCTATTGAGGCTGGCAGCAGAACATAAACAGCCGCTCCTGCCAGAGCGGCTGTGATGTAGATTTCCTTACTCATGATA
>CAZOCA010000225.1:3608-5882 GCA_964578105.1 uncultured Pararhizobium sp. | reverse complement strand
GCCTGTGTGGCATCAAACATCTGCCGGGGGTTTTTGCAAAGATCGCAATGCCCGCAGGGGTCAGCTAATTCATCGAAATAGCCAAGCAGCGTCTGCCGTCGGCATAACGCGGCTTCCGCCAAAGTAAGAAGCGCGTTGAGGCGCTGATGATCGGCCCGCTTTCGCAAATCAGGTGCGTCACCTTCATCAATCTGTCGTCGGCGCAGTTTGATGTCGTCAACGCCATAGAGACACAACGTATCTGCTGGCAGACCATCACGTCCGGCCCGGCCGATCTCCTGATAATAGCTTTCCATGGTTTTCGGTAAATCCGCATGAACGACGAAGCGCACATCCGGTTTATCAACGCCCATGCCAAACGCAATTGTTGCTGTCATGACCACAGCATCTTCTTGGGAAAATCGTTTCTGATTGGTATGCCGTTGGGCGGCCTCAAGACCTGCATGATAGGGCAGAGCGTTCACACCTTTGCTGCGTAGATGGTCTGCCAAATCCTCGGTTTTGCGACGTGATGAGCAATAGACGATGCCAGCCTGATCAGGTCTTGCTGCAACAAACTCGGTGATCTGGCGCTTCGGATTGTTTTTGGGCTCGAAGGCAAGAAACAGATTGGGTCGATCAAAACCACGCAGAAATTGCCTGGGCTCTGATGAGAACAGTTTTGAAATGATTTCACTGCGGGTTTCTTCATCCGCAGTTGCGGTGAAGGCCGCAATCTGAACACCGCCCAGAGCCTCACGCAGTCGGCCGATTTCCAGATAATCCGGGCGAAAATCATGCCCCCACTGACTGACACAATGAGCTTCATCAACCGCAAGCAAGTTGATTTTCAGGCGGTTCAGCAGCCCCGGAGAAGTCGCAATCCGCTCAGGCGCCATATAAAGCAGCTTCAGCGATCCATCATCAAGCGCTGCAAACACGCGCTCATTCTCTTCGGCATCATTGTTGGACGTTAGAGCCCCGGCTTCAACGCCGTTTTGCCGCAACTGTGCCACCTGGTCATTCATCAAGGCAACCAGCGGCGAAACCACCAGCGTAACTCCGTCGCTGCAGAGCGCAGGCAATTGATAGCAAAGAGATTTTCCGCCACCGGTCGGCATAATTGCCAACACATCATCACCGCCCAGCACGCTGGCAACAATTTCTTCCTGGCCAGGACGGAAATCATCATGTCCGAACACGGTTTTGAGCAGAACGCGGGCTTGCTGCATCACGACGGTTTTTGCTTGTGTTGGGCGGTCTGAACCAGACAACCGCCGTCCCCGAGGAACAAAGCCGGTCTTCTCGAAAAGTCGATCTGGATAATCCGATGGTTCAACGTCAACAAGATGTGCTCTTTAGTTCGGGAATCGCTTTGGTTAGGTCCCCATTGGCTACCATGAACCGCGACTTGACGGCGTGAAAATTATTCGCCGAAACGGGATCGAACCATTCCCGTAAGGGGGTTTTTGATCCATGGCCCATAACGATTTTTGTTTTGGCACTTCTCAACTGTCGCAATTTCCGACAATGGGTGTCGGGCTGGCGATGAGTGCGGGAACATAGTTTGTTATCCTTTCGCCATGAACATCAATCTGGGGTTGCGGTATGTCGGTTACGTTGATTGAAAATACGCCTGAGTCCAATACGCAAAACCGCATCCATCCCGGCTCGGGGCGTCGCAAAGCGCATGCCTACAATAAGGGCCGTCAGTTGGACCCGGACGCGTTTGAGCAGGTCGAAGGCCTGCTCCAGGGCACGCCGCAGCGCGATATGCTGATCGAGTACCTCCACACCATCCAGGACGAATTTGGCTGTCTCCATGCCCGACATTTGCGCGCGCTGTCTGAGTGGATGCACCTCTCCATGTCGGAGATTTATGAGGTCGCTACTTTCTATGCCCATTTCACGGTGCTGGAAGATGATGAGGCACCGCTGCCGGGCATCACATTGCGTGTCTGCGACAGCCTGACATGTGCCTTGCATGGAGCCGAAGAGTTGCTGGAAGAAGTTTCCGAGCGCTTTGGAGATCAGGTCCGTGTGTTGCGCGCACCCTGCATGGGGCGCTGCGATGTGGCACCAATTGTTGAGGTGGGGCACAACCACGCGGTTCACGCCACGCCTGAAATGATTGCTCATATGATTGAGCAGGAAGATATTCACGCCTCTGCACCAGACTTCATATCCTTCGACGCGTATTTGGCTGACAATGGCTACGCACTGCTGAAGTCCATGTGCAATGGTGATGTGACCTTTGAACAGCTTGCTGATGTCATTGAGCAATCCGGTTTGCGC
>CAZOCA010000225.1:1653-3598 GCA_964578105.1 uncultured Pararhizobium sp. | reverse complement strand
TTTCCGGCAGCAAAAAAATGGGGCTTCGTGCGCGCAGCCCCAGCACCGCGTTTCATGTGCATCAATGGTGATGAAGGCGAGCCAGGAACGTTCAAGGACAAGTTTTACCTGGACCGTGATCCGCACCGCTTTCTGGAAGGTACCTTACTCGCGATGAAAGCCGTAGATGCAGAGCGCTGCTATATCTACATGCGCGACGAATATACGGCAGTTGTGGACATGCTGCGCGCAGAAGTTGGCAGGCTTGAGAGGGAAGGCATCATCAGGCCCGGCCAGCTGGACGTGCGTCGTGGAGCAGGGGCCTATATCTGCGGTGAGGAATCGGCTCTCATTGAATCGGTGGAAGGCAAGCGCGGGCTTCCACGCCATCGGCCACCCTATGTCGCCCAAAACGGTGTCTTTGGTCGCCCGACGCTGGTCCACAATGTGGAGACTGTCTACTGGATTCGCGAAATTTTTGAAAAAGGTGCGGACTGGTTCACATCCCATGGTCGTCATGGAAGAACCGGATTGCGTTCCTTCTCTGTCTCCGGTCATGTCAATGAACCCGGCGTGAAGCTGGCGCCTGCTGGCATCACACTGACGGAGTTGGTGAATGAATACTGCGGCGGCATGTTGGACGGCCACACTTTGAAAGCCTATCTGCCGGGAGGTGCCTCTGGCGGCGTGCTGCCTGCCTCGCTGGCAAATGTACCGCTCGATTTTGACACTTTGCAGGAACACGACACCTTTATTGGTTCGGCCGCAATTGTCGTCATGTCCGATCAGACAGATATGCGCGGTGTCGCTCTCAACCTGATGAAGTTTTTCGAAGATGAAAGCTGCGGGCAATGCACACCGTGTCGCAATGGCACTTCGATGGCTGTCAAACTGATGCAGGAAGACAAATGGGACGCGGTTCTGTTGCAGGAGCTTTCCACTGTCATGATAGACGCGTCGATTTGTGGTCTGGGACAGGCGGCACCCAATCCGCTTTTGTCCGTTATGAAGCATTTTCCGCAAGAGGTGCTGGCACCATGAAAAACGTCAAGACAGTCAGTTTTGTGTTGGATGGCAAGGATGTAACGGCTCTGGAAGGCGAAAGCATCTGGCAGGTTGCCAAACGGCTTGGAACCTCCATCCCTCATTTGTGCCACAGCGAGCAGAAGGGCTACCGTTCGGATGGGAATTGCCGCGCCTGCATGGTGGAAGTCGAGGGCGAACGCGTTTTGGCGGCCTCCTGCATACGAATGCCCGCCAAGGGCATGGTCGTGAACACAGCGTCAGCGCGTTCGGAAAATGCCCGCAAAATGGTGTTTGAGCTTCTGGCCGCCGATCAGCCCTCACGGGACGTGCACCCGGATCCGGATGCCAGCTTCTGGAAGTGGACTGACAGCATTGGGGCAGACCCGACGCGCATGCCAAAGCTCAAGGACGTTGCGCGCGATATCAGCCACAGCGCCATTCACGTCAATCTGGATGCCTGCATCAATTGCAATCTGTGCGTCCGGGCTTGCCGCGAAGTTCAAAGCAATGATGTGATCGGCATGTCCTATCGTGGCCATGGTTCACAGATCACATTCGACTTTGATGATCCGATGGGCGACAGCACCTGCGTTGCCTGCGGTGAGTGTGTGCAGATATGTCCGACGGGCGCATTGATTGAAAACAGTCTGGTGAATCAGCAGGGTGTTCGCACCGAATATGCTGATACCAGCGTCGACACTTTGTGTCCCTTCTGCGGCGTTGGCTGCCAGACTGAAGTTCATGTGAAGGACAATAAAATTCTGCATGTGGATGGGCGCGATGGCCCGGCCAATGACAGCCGCCTCTGCGTCAAAGGTCGTTTTGGCTATGATTACATCCACCATGATGGCCGGCTCACTCATCCATTGATCCGTCGCGATGACGCGCCCAAACAGGGTGAGATGCAGATTTCACCGGATGAGATCGATCAGTATTTCCG
>CAZOCA010000225.1:0-1643 GCA_964578105.1 uncultured Pararhizobium sp. | reverse complement strand
GTATTTCCGTGTGGCAACATGGGAAGAAGCTCTTGAACGGGCAGCCCAGGGGTTCCGCAAGACACTGGACGAGGACGGTCCGGATGCGACCTGTGGATTTGGCTCTGCAAAAGGCTCCAATGAAGAAGCCTATCTGGTGCAAAAACTGGTCCGTGCAGGCTTTGGCACCAACAATGTCGATCACTGCACGCGGCTGTGTCACGCCTCATCTGTAGCGGCTCTTCTGGAAGGCGTCGGCTCAGGCGCGGTCAGCGCACCCTTCAATGCTGCCAATGATGCGGACTGCATCATTGTCATTGGCGCTCGTCCCACCGTGAATCATCCGGTCGCTGCGACCTATTTCAAGGCGGCAGCAAAGCGTGGCGCAAAACTTGTGATCATGGACCCGCGCAAGAACGAGATGAGCCGTCTGGCCTGGAAACATCTGGCTTTCAAACCGGGCCGTGATGTCGCGCTGCTTAACGCAATGCTGCACGTCATCATCGAAGAAAAACTATACGATCAGCAATATGTGCAGTCCATGACCGAGGGCTTTGAAGAGCTGTGTGAGCGCACAAAGGACTACACACCTGAAAAGATGCAGGACATTTGCGGAATTGCGGCCGAGGACATCCGCGAAACAGCAAGGGCCTATGCCTCATCACCCCGATCCATCATTTTCTGGGGCATGGGTATCTCTCAGCATGTCCATGGCACGGACAATGCCCGATGCCTGATCGCACTGGCCTTGTTAACCGGCCAGATTGGCCGGACCGGAACCGGACTGCATCCATTACGCGGCCAGAATAATGTGCAGGGTGCATCTGATGCGGGGCTCATCCCCATGTTCTATCCCGATTATACGTCCGTCGAGAACGCTGAAACCAAGGCCAAGATGGAACAATTCTGGGGCGCGGAACTGAGCGGGCAACGGGGTCTGACAGTTGTGGAAATCGTCAATGATATCCATGCAGATGGCATCAACTCCATGTATGTGATGGGCGAGAATCCAGCCATGTCTGACCCGGATCAGCATCACACGCGTGCCGCTCTGGCCAAGCTGAAGCACATGGTTGTGCAGGACATATTCTTCACCGAAACCGCATGGTTTGCAGATGTTATTCTGCCAGCAACTGCGCATGCGGAAAAAGAGGGCACATTCACCAACACCAATCGTCAGGTGCAACTGGGCCGCCCTGCTGTCACGCCACCGGGTGAAGCGCGGCAGGATTGGAAGATCATTGTCGATCTGGCAAATGCACTTGGACTGGATTGGCAGTATAATTCCGTCAGCGATGTCTTTGATGAGATGGCGCAGATCATGCCCAGCCTGAACAATATCACCTGGCAGCGTCTGCAGGCCGAGGGCAGCGTGACGTATCCTTGCCTCAGCCCGGATGAGGAGGGCCAGGACATTGTGTTTGCTGACAGTTTCCCGACCCAAAGTGGTAGAGGTCGTATCGTCCCGGCTGATCTGGTTCCACCGGATGAGTTGCCCGATGATGCCTATCCCATGGTGCTGACAACAGGCCGTGTATTGGAGCACTGGCACACCGGTTCAATGACCCGTCGATCCAGAATTCTGGATTTGTTGGAGCCGGAAGCGGTCGCCAGTATGAACGGCAGCGACATTCGCCGCATGAACCTCACCGCGGGTGACATGG
>CAZOCA010000224.1:0-5890 GCA_964578105.1 uncultured Pararhizobium sp. | reverse complement strand
TGGTGAGCACCAACACGACTTCCAGAACCTTGAAGGCATCGATCAGGCGCAGCAGACAGGTCACAATCAGAACCGGCATCATCAGCGGCAGTTTGATATGCCAAATCTGCTGCCAGCCGGTCGCCCCATCAATACGGGATGCCTCCAGCGCAGATTGCGGCAGCGACTGCAAAGCCGCCAGTGACAGAATAAAAATGAAAGGCGTCCATTGCCACACATCGGCAATGATCACCGACGTAAAGGCCCAGCTGCCATCCGACAGCCAGGGAACGGATTCAAAGCCCAGGGATTTCAGCGTACGGTTAAAAATACCAACTGTCGGGTGATACATGTAGCGCCACATCAGACCGACAACGATGGGGGCGATCATCATGGGCAGAATAAACAGCGTGCGCAGCGCCGACATGCCTCTGATGTTGCGGTCCAGCAGCAGTGCCAGACCAACGCCGACAAGCATCTCCAGAAAGACAACAATTCCGGCAAATTTCAAAGTAACGGAAAGGCTCTCACGAAAGCTCTCATCGCCCAGAAGATTGATGTAATTCCGCAGGCCGACAAACTCAGCTTCGCCAATGCGCTGGCTTGGGTTCCAGTCCAGAAAACTGGCATAAATCATATAGCCAATGGGATAGAGCAGCGCGATGACAAGGATCACGACCGCCGGAGCCAGAAACATATACGGGGTCAACCGATTGACATTTGCCATTTGCATGATGAGCGCCTGCGTTTCCCTGGAGTGAGAACAGTGATTTGGGGATCCGGAACGGGGCTGAATGTGCCCCGTTCCGGGTATCGGGTTCTAATCTTGGGAGATCAGTTCCAGGTGTAGTAACCGGCTTCGTCCATGATGGCTCTGGCACGTTCGGCAACACCATCCAAAGCTTCCTGAGGATCAAGACCTTCTGTCAGAACCTTGGACATTGAGGTTCCGATGTCGGCATTGATTTTGCCCCAGGTTGGGATGATTGGACGCCAGTCAGGATCAGCATATTTCAGGGCTTCACCAAAGGTAGCGGAATAAGGATATTTCTCATTCAGCCCGGCATCTTCATAGGTTGAGAAGCGCGATGGGTTTCCACCAGCCATGGCAACCATCAGATCACCCTTTTTGGAAGTCAGCCACTGCATCAGCAGGAAGGCAGCTTCCTTGTTCTGAGCGTTCTGCGGAATGGCAATACCAAATCCACCCGTCTGGGAGCCGCGACGGACGCCTTCTGGATGAAGGGCATAGCCAACTTTGCCAGCCACTTTGGATTTGGAAGGATCTTCAAAACCGGCAGCAAAGGCAATCGAGTCCATGAACATGGCAGCCTGACCCTGCGAGAACGAAGCAGCCGCTTCAGCAGGTCCGAATGTCTGGGCACCTTCAGGACCACAATCCACGATGGTTTTCAGAGCATTTGCAGCAGCAACACCGGCGGCATTGTTGATGATCGGGTTCCACTCACCGTCAAACACACGGCCACCCAATGGCGCCAGATGCAGAAGGAAGGCGTGGCTGGCCTGATGGCCGGAAGCTGCACGGGATGCCATGCCACCAACGCCTGG
The DNA here is from genome assembly GCA_964578105.1 of uncultured Pararhizobium sp. Lineage (GTDB taxonomy): Bacteria > Pseudomonadota > Alphaproteobacteria > Rhizobiales. Next base: position 4,342 of record CAZOCA010000224.1, on the reverse strand, counting down.
CTCAACTTCTGGAATTTTGCAGGCTGCATCGAGAAGCTGGTCATAGGTTTCAGGAACCGCGATGCCATGCTTTTCAAAGATATCCTTGCGGTAGGCCAGAACGGATGTTTCTGATCCGAACGGAATACCATAAAGGGAGCCGGTTTTGCCGGGCAGATACCCCTTCGTGCCACCGGCAACGCCGATATTCTGCACATAACCGTCAATCAGATCATCCGCATCATATTTCGGATCAGACAGTTTTGGATTCATGAAATAGCGTGCAAGATTCTCAAGCTGATCGGCAAACACGTAATCAGCCTTGGAGAACACCACATAGGCGATCAGATCGTAATCGCCCTCATCCTTGGTCAATTCCAGGGTCTGGCGCTCACGCATTTTGAGATATTGCAATTGATCCACTTCAACGCGGATACCGGTTTCCTTGGTGAATTCCGGCAGAACTCTCATCACCGCATTGTAGTGCGGATGAGCTGGAAAGTTGACCACCAAGGTGGTGCCTTCATAAGGCTCGTATGGGTTTGCCAGGACAGTGGATGACATCATGGCCAACCCAGCTGCCGCAGCCGTTGTGTATTTCAGGAAATTCAGCATCAATGTTTCCTCCCTAAGTGCTGAGAATAGGCTCAAAGCCGCTTTCCGGACGTATGGTCGAAAAGCATTATTTCGTCCGTGCGAATTGCAAACTCGTTGATTTCGCCCGCTTTGACAGGTGAAGAACTTTCGTACTCCACAAGAACATCGGCAGCGCCACAGCGCGTTACCAAAACAGATTGGGCACCCAGATATTCCGAGACGATGATCCGCAGGGAAATAGGCGCGCCTTGTGAGACATCCGAAGAGAAAGATGAAGGCCGGATACCGACAGAAACTGACATGTTGTTATAGCTCGCAAGCCGCGTGGATTGCTCATCCGTCAATGGCAGGGAGAAGCCATCGCCCTTGACAGTCAACTGGCCGCTTTCGGTCATCAACTCGCCATCGAGGAAATTCATGGTCGGGCTGCCAATGAAGCCAGCGACAAATTTATTGGCCGGAGATTTGAACAACTCTTCCGGCGTGCCCTGCTGCTGAATGACCCCTTCGGACATCACGACAATGCGATCGCCCAGCGTCATCGCTTCTATCTGATCATGGGTCACATAGACCATGTTCTTGTCGAGCGTGTTGCGCATCTCTGCCAGTTCGGTGCGCATTTTGGCGCGCAGCTTTGCATCCAGATTGGACAATGGCTCATCAAACAGGAACGTCGAGGCATCGCGCACCAGGGCACGGCCCATAGCCACCCTCTGGCGCTGCCCGCCTGAAAGCTCGGCCGGCTTGCGTTGCAGCAGATGATCAATGTTCAGCATCGTTGCAACGCGCTTGACCTTGTCATCAATCTCGGATTTCGGCACCCGTGCCAGTCGCAGCGCGAAGGACATGTTCTTTGCGATGTTCATATGCGGATAAAGCGCATAATCCTGAAACACCATGGCAAGATCGCGCTCTTTGGGCTCCAGATGGCTTATCGGTTTTTCATCGAAATAAATCTCGCCACCACTGAGCGTTTCAAGCCCGGCAAGAATACGCAGAGTCGTGGACTTGCCGCAGCCTGAAGGCCCGACGAGCACCGTGAACTCACCATCATCAAGTTGAAGATCGACCGGTGGCAGCACGCGAACACTACCAAAACTCTTCTCAATCTTTTCGAAACGGATATTCGGCAAGCCACCCTCCCAAGCATGCTTCCACAAATTGTTACCGATACCAAAGCCGATAAATTGATCCGCACACAATGGAATTCTGAAAAATCTACGTTAGCGCTAACGTAAAATCTCTGCTACATTGACCGGGCGATTGACCTACCAGATGGACGCCACAATGCCTGTTGATGGACCACCTAACCGCCCAGCCAAAATTCCGGCCAAAATTGAGGATGTAGCGCGTGCAGCCGGCGTCAGCATCATGTCGGTTTCCCGTGTCATGCGCGGCGTTGAAGGTGTTTCACCAGCCAAGAGAACCGAGATTCGCCGCATTGCGCGCAAACTGGGTTATACGCCCAGCAGTGTGGCAGGTTCCCTGGCCGCCGCAAACTCCACCCTGATCGGCATTTCCATCCCCACATTGTTTGAGGCCGTTTTTGCCGAAATTCTGGATGGCATGCGCGGCATCTTCAACAAGGCAGGACTGCAGGCGATTGTCGAAACCACCGATTATGTGGAAAGCTATGAGGAAAAGTGGGTCCAGCGCATGATCGCCTGGCATCCCGCAGGCGTGATTCTCAGCGGGGTTTTTCACAGCAAAACCACCGAAGAACGCCTGCGGAATTCAGGCATTCCAACCCTGGAAATATGGGATTATACCGACACACCAATTGATATGTGCATTGGCGTTGATCATTTTTCGGCCGGCTATGAAATGGGGCTTCACCTGGTGCGTCTTGGTTACAGACACCCGGCCTATGTTGGTGTGAAACTGAATAAGGATCCGCGCGCAGAGGATCGCGTTGCCGGATTGTCCAAGGCATTTTCCGAAGTTGGCTCAGGGATTCATGCCAACTCGAGACTGGCAGAGACAGCATCCTTTGAAGGTGGGATGATAGGAACGATTGATGTTCTCAACAATACGGCGCCGATACCGGATGTAATCTGTTTCCTGAACGATCATATGGCGTTTGGCGGCTCAATGGAATGCGAACGGCGCGGTCTACCGGTTCCCGAGGACATTGGCATAGTCGGCTTTAATGGCCTGAATATAAATGAAGTTCTGTCAAAACGCATCACAACATCGGTAACGCCGCGCACCTTGATGGGCGCAACGGCCGCTCGCATGCTGGTGGCGCGCATTTACGGTGCCCGGACCGAGGAAAAAATTCGGATGCCCGTTGAGATTTTCCACGGTGATACAACAAGAGACAGGATGAAAACCGGCGATTCCAACACATAAGTGCTGCCGCGTGCCTTGCCTATTGCTGCAAAATGCGGTCAGATGATATCGATAACAGTTTCCAGAATATGCCAGAATTTGAAACTCGCAGCATGACAAAAAATCCAAAGCAACCCACCATGATCGATGTGGCACATCTGGCAGGTGTGTCACCGATGACAGTGTCACGCGCTCTGAAACCCAACACCTCTGTCAGCGAAGCCACACGCAGCAAAATACGCGCGGCAGCCGATGAACTGGGCTACGTTCTGGACAGCACCGCAGCTGGCCTTTCATCGCGCCGCACAGGCTTTATAGCCGTCACCATTCCCTCCATAAACAACGCCAATTTTGCAGATACATTGCGCGGCCTCACGCAGGTATTGCGGCAAACCAACATGCAGGTTCTGCTTGGTTACACCGATTATGACGTGGCCGAGGAAGAACGGCTGGTCGAGCAATTTCTGCGCCGTCGCCCGGAAGCCATCATTGTCACCGGCCATGCCCATACCGATCGGTGCAGACGCATGCTGGAAAAATGCGGGGTTCCGGTTATCGAAATGTGGGACCTGCCTGAAAATCCCATTGGTCAGGTTGTCGGCTTTTCCAACGCCCAGGCCGCAAAACTGATGGTCGATCATTTTGTGGGGCAAGGCTACCGCAAAATCGGTTTCATTGGCGGCGACCCGTCACGCGACACACGCGGCCAGGACAGGCGAAAGGGGTTTCTGGCCGCATTGGAAGCCCATGGCCTCGACACCTCCCGCATGATTGCAGCACAGCGGCCCCCCATCACCATGCGTGAAGGCGCGCATTCCATGCGCCTCATGCTGGAAAAATGGCCCGACATCGAAGCGTTGATGTGCGTGTCCGACCTGTCAGCTTTTGGTGCCATGACCGAATGCCAACGTCAGGGACTGCGCATACCCGATGACATCGCCATTGGCGGGTTCGGTGCCTATGATCTGGCTGAACAATCCCTTCCCCCGATCACCACAATTGATGTGAGTTCAGAAAATATCGGCCGCATTGCTGCGCAAGTCATTCAAAATCTTCTGTCTGCAGATGCCACCCAAACGTCTGAGACCGTACATCGCATTGAGCCAAAACTGTTGGCACGAGACAGCTCGCTGCGTCACACAAAACGGTAACGTCAAAGTTTAATGACTTGAGCATCATTGCAATGCCATCATAATCAAATGCTGATGATGTCTCATTGTCACGATCCGAGAGCTACGCAACAGGAGGCCTCAATTCAATGATTGGTCTGCTGGTTCTGGCGCTTTTCACCATTGCATATTCCATGCTGGCAAAACGTCTCGCCAACACAATGGTCACAGCGCCCATGCTGTTTCTGGGCTTCGGCTTTTTACTGTCCACCACCGAGCTCATGCCGAAAGCAGGCGCAGAAGAAGCACTTCATCTGGTCGCCGAA
>CAZOCA010000223.1:5170-5914 GCA_964578105.1 uncultured Pararhizobium sp. | reverse complement strand
TTTGTATTCCGTAACCGATCCAACAAGAAATTTTTTGGGGCACCGTTGATTGCCGCGTCGCCTAGTGGCTCTTACGCTAGGATTCTTCTCAGCGCAGCGTCACAACCAATGGACTGGCTGGTAAAGAAAATTTCCTGGCCGTCAGATCTGTTTATCCATGAAGGACGGCAGATGGTGATGATTGAATCCAGCCGGCCATCCTCTCCGTTTCACTTGCGGTGGAGCCGTATTGGCAGAAATGCACCGATGTTGTTGTCTTCGGTTGGTCGGGCGTTGCTGGCGGCAATGCCGCCGGAAGAACGCCAGACGATATATGACGAATTGAAAGCGGAAGGCGAATGGAAGAGCCAGATTGGTTGGCTGAAGCGTCCACTGGATCACATTATCGATGAGGCCTCGGAACGCGGATATGCTGAACGCGAACGCAGCTTTGCCGGTCCGGTTTTGGAACGCAGCGGCGAGACCTCCTTTGCAGTTGCGATAAGGGCAGGCAGCGTCATCATCGGGGCAATAAACATATGGTGGCCATCTTCGGCAGATTCTGATCGGACATTCATCTCCAAATTCAAAGAACCGCTCCTGGAATGCCGATCTATGATTGAAGCCAATCTTATTGCTAACGATTGAAACATCCGTCAAAAATGCTGACTGGCCTTTTGGGGTTTCTCCAACTCTTTTGCAGCGCAGCAACTTGCGCGTTTTCTCATGATCCGGTAATCGCTTGTCATGACAACACATCCAGAT
>CAZOCA010000223.1:1359-5160 GCA_964578105.1 uncultured Pararhizobium sp. | reverse complement strand
TCCAGATTCCATATTGATCGTCGATTTCGGCTCTCAGGTAACCCAGCTTATTGCAAGACGGGTACGTGAGGCCGGGATTTATTGCGAAATTGCACCGTTTCAGGCGGCTGAAGAAGCATTTGAACGGATGCAGCCGAAAGGCGTGATCTTTTCAGGCGGCCCGGCGTCGACCTCCGAAATTGATTCCCCCCGTGCACCTGACATTGTCTTTGACAGTGGCGTGCCCATTTTGGGGATATGCTACGGTCAAATGGCCATGTGCGTGCAGACCGGTGGTCAGGCTGAAGGGTCGGATCATCGCGAGTTTGGACGCGCCTTTGTGGATATCAAAAAGGCATCTCCCTTGTTTGATGGCGTCTGGGAGACCGGCAGCAGCCACCAGGTTTGGATGAGCCATGGCGACCGGGTCATCGCACTGCCGGAGGGTTTTGAGGTTCTGGCGGTGTCCGAAGGGGGGCCCTATGCAGCTTATGCCAATGAAGCAAAAAAATATTACGGTGTGATGTTCCACCCCGAAGTGGTGCATACGCCGGATGGCGGCAAGCTTCTGTCCAATTTTGTGCACAAGATTGTCGGGCTTGAAACCAATTGGAGCATGGCTGGTTATCGCGAAAGAGCGGTTCAGACCATTCGCGATCAGGTGGGCGATGGGCGTGTTATCTGCGCGTTGTCAGGCGGTGTGGATTCATCGGTTGCTGCGCTGCTGATCCATGAAGCTATTGGTGATCAGCTGAATTGTATTCTGGTTGATCATGGTCTGATGCGCAAGGACGAGGCTGCCGGAGTGGTGGCCATGTTTGAAGAGCATTATGATCTGAACCTGAAACTTGTCGATGCGTCAGATCGGTTTATCGATGCGCTGGAAGGTGAAGCAGACCCTGAGACGAAGCGCAAAACCATTGGACGCCTGTTCATTGAAGTTTTTGAGGAAGAGGCCAAGGCCATTGGCGGAGCAGACTTTCTGGCGCAGGGCACGCTCTATCCCGATGTGATTGAAAGTGTTTCGTTTAGCGGGGGCCCGTCGGTCACCATTAAGTCGCATCACAATGTTGGTGGTTTGCCAGAGCGCATGAATATGCAACTCGTCGAACCGTTGCGCGAATTGTTCAAGGATGAGGTGAGGGCGCTTGGCCGCGAATTGGGCCTGCCAGATAGTTTTGTCGGGCGTCATCCGTTCCCGGGTCCAGGCCTTGCCATTCGCTGCCCGGGTGGCGTGACACGGGAAAAGCTGACCATCTTGCGCCAGGCCGATGCCATCTATCTGGATGAAATCCGCAAGGCGGGTCTGTATGATACGATCTGGCAGGCATTTGCAGTGTTGCTTCCCGTCCAGACCGTCGGCGTCATGGGCGATGGCCGAACTTATGAATCCGTTTGTGCCTTGCGTGCCGTCACTTCTGTGGACGGAATGACCGCCGATTTTTACCACTACGATATGAATTTTCTGGGCCGTGCTGCGACTCGGATCATCAATGAGGTGCGGGGTATCAACCGCGTGGTTTATGATATTACCTCAAAGCCTCCAGGCACGATTGAGTGGGAATGAACCCAGGCGTGTTGTGGTCACCGCAATCATTTTGTTTTGCGAATTGTTGCGTCTTTGCGTGACCAAAGCTCTTCTTTCAGCTCAATGCCGTGACCATGGGCTGGATTCAGTTTGATCATCCCGCGTTCGACGATCGGTATTCCTTGCGCCAACTCGGGATACCAACCTGTGTAGAAGGCGCGGACGCTTTCCTGTATCAGCGCGTTTTTCAGGTGCATCGACAGATGGGAGGACGCGGCGTAAACGACCGGCCCGGTGCAGTCGTGAGGCGCGACAGGTACTTTGTAGGCCTCGGCCATGCCTGCAATCTTGCGCGCTTCGGTGACGCCGCCGCACCATGATAAATCCAGCATGACAACGCCCGCAGCGCCTGTTTCCAGATAAGCTCGGAAGGCGGCCGTGCCATTTAACGTTTCAGAGGCGCAAATCCAAGTTTTGCACGCTGTCGCATACTCTGCCAGGTCGCCGGGTGTATCCAACCGAAACGGGTCTTCATGCCAATAGGTCTTGAAGGGTACCAACTCTTGCGCAAGCCGCTTTGCCATAGGCAGTGACCACATTGAGTGGAATTCGACCATGATATCCATTTCATCGCCGACTGCGTCTCGTATCTGTTGAAATGGCTTGAGGGCGGTGCGCAATTCCTGCGACGTGATATCCAGGCCGCCCGAGCGCTCGGCGGCGAGATCGAAGGGCCAGATTTTCATGGCGGTTATGCCATCATCAAGCAGCGATTTGGCGAGCGTGCCAGCGTCCGTCAGAAAGGCCTCAAGGTCTTCATAAGGGCCGTCGCTTTCACCAGTGTTCCAATTCTTTACCGATTGGCCTTCGCGGTTTCGGACATATTTGTAGCCAGCACAGGTGTTGTAAGTGCGGATTGCATCACGAGACCGCCCGCCCAGTGCGTCGGCCAGCGGCAGGTTCATTGCTTTGGCAAATAAATCCCATAGCGCAATGTCGAGCGCAGAATAGGCACGCGTTTCAACGCCCGCACCGCGCCAGCCAATATAATCGCCCAACTGATTGATGCAGTCCTGAAGGTGTATTGGATTTTTTCCCAGCAGTCGTGGCGCGCACCAATCATGGATATAGGCTTCCACTGCGGATGCCCCAAAAAAGGTCTCGCCAAGCCCGATGAGGCCTTCATCAGTCTCGACCACCACCCAGATGATATTGGCAAACTCATCAAGCCGGAGCGTCTTTATGGCAGTGATTTTCATATCTTAGCGCCCTGTGATGCCAGGGAATGTGATCAGCATCGCCAGTGCCAGAATCTGTAAGCCAATAAAGGGCAGAAGCGATCTGAAGATGGTGGCCAAAGAGATGTCGGGTGGCGCCACGCTTTTGAGATAGAACGCCGCGGGCCCAAAGGGCGGCGACAGGAACGAGACTTGCATATTCATGCAGAACACCACGCCAAACCAGACGGGATCATAGCCAAGATCAGTGATGATCGGGACGAAGATCGGCATCGTTAAAAGCGCTATACCCACCCAGTCCAGGAACATGCCGAGCACAAACAGGATGAGCATCATGAATAGAAGGATTACGAGCCGGTCTTCGGAAATGCCGGTGATCAATTCTGAGACAAAATTGATGCCACCCATAAGGTTGAAAACACCAACGAGCGCGCTGGCGCCAATGCCGATCCACACGATCATGCCGACTGTTTGCAGCGTTTGAAGGGCTGCGCCTTTCAGCAGGGCGAGGGAGAATTCGCCGCGTATCACAGTCGATAGCAAGACGCCGGCAACCCCGACGGCGGATGCTTCGGTGATGCTGGCGATGCCGCCATAGATTGAGCCCAGAACACAGGCAACCACCAACAGAGGCAGGAACAGACCTTTGAGCAGGCGCAGTTTTTCGCTCATCGGCACTTCGTCATCTTGCTCGGGAACCGGGGCAAGTGACGGGTTCAAATGGGCGCGGATGAGGACGTAGGCCACATAAAAACCGGCAAGCATTAGGCCAGGTAAAAACGAGGCCGTGAACAGATCACCGATGGAGACATTTGCGGTCAGGCCATAGATGATCAAAACAATTGATGGTGGCACCATCGTGCCAAGCGCACCACCGGCGCAGACCACGCCAATTGCCAGATGCTTGTCATATCCAAGCCGCAGCATTTGCGGCAGAGCGACGAGGCCCAGCAGCACAACTTCGCCGCCGATGATCCCGCTCATCGCAGCCAGAATGACCGCAACTACAATGGTCTGAATGGCAACACCGCCGCGCAGCCGCCCGCCGACAAGGCG
>CAZOCA010000223.1:0-1349 GCA_964578105.1 uncultured Pararhizobium sp. | reverse complement strand
AACAAGTCGCGTGCGATGCCCGATCGGTCAAGGATCGCTGCCATCAACACGAACATTGGCACCGAGACAAACACAAAGGAGGAGACAAATGAGTAAACGCGGCTGGTGATCAATGGCACTACCATTGGGCCAAACCAGCCAAGTGCGAAAATGAGCGCGACAAGAAGCGTGACATAGGCCAGCGGAATGCCGGTCACCAAAAGGCACAGCAGCATGGCGAACATCAAGAAAGTGCCGCCCTCAATGCCGAGCGACTGAAACGAGCCGAAAAGTTCCACTAGGTGCGACCTTTTGCGTAATTATAGGCAAGGATGATGAATTGGACCGCCATCACGGTCAGAACGACCAGCAGAAAGATCTTGATGGCCCCGGGGTAGACAGGATCCCAGGCGCTGCCTGTGCGTTCCAGCCTGAAACTGCCGTCTGGCCGGAAGGCCGCGCGTAAAACCATCGTGTAGGCGGCCCATGCAAACATGGCACTCGCCGCAGCACAAATGATAGAAATGACAATATCGAAGATGCGTCGGATGCGCGGAGGGATGGCATCATAAATAAGAACGACGCGGATGTGACGGTTGCGCGCGGTACAATAAAGACCGCCATAGACGAATGCCACGCCACACAAGAAAATGGTTGTTTCATGCGCCCAGATTGTAGGCGCGTTGAAAACGTAACGCAGTATGACCTCGTTGATCAAAATGAGCATCGACAACACAATGCCAACGGCAAACACAATGCCCAAACGGTCAATCCAGCGGCCCAGCCAACCTGCTTGTTCAATCGCGCCGGGGTCGGCGGTGACGTGCGTTGCTTCTTCAGTTTTTGACAAGATAATTCCTCATAAAAAACGGGCCCTACGTAAAAAGAACCGGGCTACAAGCCCGGTTCTTGATCGGCATATGCTTATTGCATCAGGCCGTTTTCTTTGAGGTATGTGGTCAGAACGTCATAGACTTTTTGTGCGTTGTCAGAGCGCGCGGCCACTTTCGCCCATTCGCCGGTGGCGATGGTGCGGAACTTTGCGCGTTCTTCAGCAGGCCAATCGGAAACGGTGACGGTACCGCCCGCTTTTGCGGCTGCAACAGCTTCCAGATCTCTGGCAGCAAGTGCTGCTACCTGGCTTAGTGAGAATTCGCGTACGCTTTCTTCCAGCGCAGCTTTCACATCATCAGACAGGCCATCCCATTTGCCTTTGTTCATTGAGATTTCGACCAGCGGCATGGAGTGGAAACCGGGATAAACCGGATGTGGCGCTACATCGTGCATGCCTTGCGCCTGATTGGTGGAGAATACTGAATAGTCAGCCGCATCAATCACACCTTTATCGAGTGATGTGAACACTTCGGAGC
>CAZOCA010000222.1:0-5921 GCA_964578105.1 uncultured Pararhizobium sp. | reverse complement strand
GTTCGCTGTCTCAGCAGCAATCAGCGCAGCCTGGCGTCGGTCAGCGTCCAATGTGCCCAAATTGATCAAGGTAGCGTCGGAAGCAGAGACAAATGCTCCGATCTCGTCTGGTGCGATTGTCATAGATGGCTCGACGCCAAGGGCCAGAAGCACATTGGCAGTGAAGGTCTGAGCAACAGAATTCGTGATGCAATGCACATGCGGTTGCGTAGCGCGCACTCTATCCAGCAACGAAGCTGCTTCTGCTTTCAGAAAATCGGGAGATGTGTCTCTATCGTACAGACCGTCTTTGTCGTTCAAACCTCATTCCCTCCGCCAGCATGATCTGGATCAGGTTGTCAGGGTTGGCCATACGCCTCTCAGCCAACCACGAATATGTGATCGGCACCCCTATGAGTAGGATCTTCGTTTAACATGTTTTTCCAATTTGGCAATGGCGTGCATGCAACTGGATCTGAATTCAATTTGGCGGATGGGTTCACACGACTAGGCGTCCTGCAACGCCTCCCAGACGCGCGATGGTGTAGCCGGCATGTCCAGATGTGTAATGCCTGCGCCCCGCGTCAACGCATCGACAACAGCGTTCATGATGGCCGGACACGACCCTATTGATCCAGCCTCCCCCGCCCCCTTGATGCCAAGCGCATTGGTTTTTGAGGGCACATTTCGGGTTTCAAAGTTGAAATCGACAACATCGTCGGCGCGCGGCATGCAGTAATCAAGGAAGCTGGCAGATAACAATTGGCCATCCTCATCGTAAACCGTGTGCTCAAGCAGCGCCTGCCCAATGCCCTGCACTACCCCGCCATGAACCTGGCCAGCCAGAAGCATTGGGTTCACTGTCACACCAAAATCATCAACGATGGTGTAATTCAGAAGTTGGGTGACGCCGGTTTGCGGATCTATTTCCAGTTCCACCGCGTGTGTGCCATTGGGATATGTCGCTTCATTCTGCTTGAATTCCTCCAAGGCAAATAGTTGCTCGCTGCTATTTTGTGCAATTTCGGCCAGGGTGATCTGCCGGTCAGTGCCCACAATGCGAACCACGCCTTGATCCAACTCCAGATCCTGCGTCGCCACTTCCAACTCGTCGGAAGCCTTCTCCTTGATTTTCTGAGCCAGAGACTTTGCGGCCCATTCTACAGATACCGCGCCAAGAGGAATAGACCGGGAGCCCCCAGTCCCGTCGCCCTGTCGCACTCTGTCGGTATCACCCTGAACGACATTGATTTTGTCATAGTCCAGTCCAAGATGGCCTGCGATGAACTGGGCATATGCTGTCTCATGCCCCTGCCCATTGGACTGCGTCCCAATCAACAACGTGACGGATCCATCCTCATTCAGCTCAATGCGGGCTTCTTCAGATCCTGCAAAGGCACAGGCTTCCACATAGGTGGCAAACCCGAAACCACGATACTTTCCCTTGGCCGCACTTGCCTGTCGGCGCGTTTCGAAGCCTGCATGGTCAGCTTTTGCAAGCGCTGCATCCATCTGGCCAGCAAAATCGCCCGTATCATAGGTGCGGCGACCCGGTGTGCGGTATGGCATTTGCTCAGGCTTGATGAAGTTGCGTCGTCTGATCTCTTCAGGCTCAAGCCCTGTTATGCGGGCCGCTTCATTGACCAAACGCTCAATGTGGTAGGCCGCCTCAGGGCGTCCAGCGCCCCGATAGGCGTCGACCGGTACAGTGTTCGTGTAGACGCACTTCACCGTGTAATCCATGACCGGTATGTCATAGCAGCCTGTTGCCATGGTGATGCCGAGATAGGGAATGAACGGTGCATATTGGGAAAGGTAAGCACCCATATTGGCGACAAGATCCACACGCAGCGCCAGGAACCGACCGTCTTCATCTATGGCCAATTCCGCTGTCAGCACATTGTCCCGGCCATGCGCATCCTGGAGAAAATGTTCAGAGCGATCACCGACCCATTTGATCGGTGTGGCCAATGTCTCGCTTGCCTTTATAACCAGTGGGTACTCCGGATAAACAAAGGCTTTCGGACCAAAACCCCCGCCCACATCGGGGGTGATGATACGCATGCGGGATGGTTCGATCTTCAAAACATCATTGCACAGAAAGTCACGCATATTGTGACCACCCTGTGTGCCCATGGTCACGGTGAAACGACCCGTACTCTCGTCATATTCGGAAAGACAGGCCCGTGTTTCCATATAGTTGCAAACCAAACGGTTATTGATGATGTCCAGTTTTGCGATCTTGTCGGCTCGCGCAAATTCCACATCGGTTTTCTGCTGGTCTCCACGATGAATGAGATTTGCCAGATTTGTCCCTAGCTCCGGCCAGACCAGAGGCGCATCAGGATCCAGCGCCTGCGCTGCTTCGACAATTATGTCGAGCGCATCGTAATCAACCTCAAGCAAATCAGCAGCGGCCTGAGCGTTCTCTAGCGTATCTGCAACAATGAAAGCGACAGGATCGCCAACATGTCGCGCAACGCCGCTTGCCAGCGCAGTTCGCTTTGTCGCCGTTGGCATAGAACCATCAGGCTGACGTTCCAGGCCATCACAAGGGATCGGACCCAAATCAGCAATGTCCGCTGCAGTCCACACCAGTCTCACGCCGTCAGCGGCCTTGGCTTCGTCCAAATTGGAAACGACGAATCGCGCATGGGCCATTTGCGAGCGCATGACGAAGGCATGAAGACAGTTTTGTGGCGTGAAGTCGGCGGTATAAGCGCCTTTTCCCTGAATAAGGGCCGCATCTTCCTTGCGACGCACTGAAGCGCCAGTTCCGAACTTTGCCGGGGCCATCTGATTCATGCTAGGTTCCATCTGACTTAAAAATTACTCGTCGCGACAACTGCTTAGGCTCATCCCCCAAACATTAGGCACTTCTGTTCATCCTGTCTATTGTCACGCGATTCCCGCCACGGACACACATTGATTATGCCAGAACGGCTTCCTTACGCCACTCGCCTGCTCGGTCGTTTGAAACGGTGGGGACAACCAGCCATGAACTGGTGGTTGTCGAAGCCCGGCAATGTGCGCGGTGCATTGTGGATATTGGTGGCCGCCCTTTTCTTTTCAATCGGGGTGGTATTCATAAAGGATGTCGGGCAGCGAATTCACATCACACAGATTTTGCTCGTACGCCAAAGCGTGATGTTGCTCACCGTTCTGCCGCTTCTGGTGGGCAGTTTTCCCGGGGTTCTGAAGACGGACCATTTTTCCATCCACATGGCTCGCATCTTTCTGGCGCTGGTCGCCATGCTGACCGGGTTTTCTGCGGTCATTCATATTCCTCTGGCACAGGCAACTGCAATCAGCTTTGCTAAAACTTTCTTTATAACGCTGTTTGCCATCATGTTTTTGAAGGAAACCGTAGGTATCAGGCGCTGGTCAGCAGCTCTGGTAGGATTTGTAGGCATTCTAATCATGGTCCGGCCAGACGCTGATGGTCTCAACGTATGGGCTTTGGCCGCCGTGGTTGGTGCAGCGGCCGCTGGAATGGTGATGATCATCCTGCGTTATCTGTCGCAGTTTGAACGTACCATCACCATCATGACGTATCAGGTCATCTTTATAGGTGTGCTGATGCTACCGGCGGCGATCTACTTCTGGAAAGCGCCCACACAGGAGGAATGGCTGCTGATGTTGGGGATCGGCATCACTTCGTTTTTTGGGCAATGGTGCAACATCAGAGCCTTCAGGGTGGGCGAAGCCACAGCAATTGCCTCACTCGACTATACAAGGCTTATCTACGCAACGCTGTTCGGTGCTATCTTTTTCAGCGAATGGCCAAGCTTCGAAACGTTTCTGGGCGCTTTCATCATTATCGGCGCTTCGCTTTACACGGTGGTGCGAGAAGCACAATTGGGCAAGCAACTTGCCCGCTCAGCCGAGGGCCGTGGCTATAATAATTAATCTGAGAATTCCGGCAGATAGGCTGTTTCGTCATAGCCGCCAAGCTCTCCGATAGTGGCAAGCAATACGTAAGCGGCATAAGAACGATCGTACTCGGCAAAAACCAGATCGATCTCTGCGTCCACTACCCTTTCACGCGCATCCAATAAATCCGAGACATCTCTCGTACCGGCTTTATATTCCCTGCCCGTTCCATACTCGGCATCCAAAGCTGCCTTTTTGCGAGCCTGCAATGAGACGATACGATCTCTCGCAGTCAGATAGTCTCCCCAGGCGATATCAGCGGCATATTGGACCCCGATAGCAGCGTCTTGTGCTTCGTAATCACGTTGGCGGCTGAGCGCCTTGCTTTTGCGAATGCCAGCATAAGCCTGTGGCGCAAAGAGCGGAATTGAAACAGAGACACCAATATAGCCAGTCTCTTCCAGGTCGGTTCCGTCAACCTGATCGTGGCTCCAGTCATAACTGGCTGTAAGATCAACACTTGGAAGAGCTTCCCCGAATTTGGCTTTCGCTGCATGGCGCGCAGCTTCGGAGCGCGCGGCGGCAACCTTCACTTTTGGATTCTGGCTTGCAGCCCGATCCCGGACTTCAGCTGCGCTTCGCGGCAATAAATGGTGCAGGGAATCCGGTGCCATCAACGCGCTTGCAGATCCGCCTGTCAGCTTTTCATAAGTCAATTCACTGGTCCGCAATCGACCCTGCGCCTGACGTTTCTCAGAGCGGGTCAGTTCCAGTTGAATTCTTGCCAGTGCAATATCTGTCCGCGTGCCCTCTCCGAGCCGAAAACGAACTTCCTGGCTGCTACGAATTGCCGCGAGGTTTTCTGCGTTTTCCATGCGCAAGGAAACGATCTGACGATCACGGATAACACCAAGATACGCATCGATAGCTTCCAGAGAAATCTCTTGCTTCTTGTCGAAGCGCTCGAGAGTGACTGCTTTTGCTTCAAATTTCGCAGATTTCAGACCGTGGACATGCTGACCACCACGAAACAGCGGCAAAGTTGCGGAAACACCATAGGAATAGGTCTTTGAGGAACTATCGGTTGTCGTTCCACCACTCTCGATGTGAGAGCTGCTGTGACCATACGAAAATTTTGCGCCAAGCGATGGGAGAAATGCGGCTCTCGCCTCATCAACGGCTGCCTCAGCGCCATCTTTGCGTGCGTCAAAAGCAGATAATTCTGCACTGTTTTCAAGCACTTGGGGCAACAAGCCCGGAAGGTCCTGAGCCTGCGACGACCCTGCAACGGAAAACAGGCACAAAGCCGACACGCCAGACAGCATAAAGACTCGGTGCAACCACCAGTTTTTGATGCATAATTTACGCGACATGAGACCCTAGCGAAGCAAGTGTGAAAGCTGCCGCATCATCGTAGATTCATGCTTAATTTTTACTTAACTTTCAGAGAAAGCCACTTCCAGGGACCGGTAAACAGGTCGCAGGAAATATCTTAGCATTGTGCGCTTTTCGGTTTGAATTCTTG
This sequence comes from uncultured Pararhizobium sp., assembly GCA_964578105.1. Lineage (GTDB taxonomy): Bacteria > Pseudomonadota > Alphaproteobacteria > Rhizobiales. The sequence continues at coordinate 544 of CAZOCA010000222.1, read as the reverse complement.
CCTGAAGCTCCATGCCAGGGCGTAGCTTGGACAGATCGGCCACACGTTTACCCTCTACGCTTTCAAGAGCTATATCGACCTCATAAAAAACATTACCCTGTTCGTCAGATGCCGTGGTGGGCGATATCTCGGAAACAACGCCCTGGACTTCGCCAAAACTGTCGGCGTTAAATGCCGTCAATGTCACAAGGGCCCTATCGTTTATTGCGATGGACGCGACATCTTTTGGCTGGAGGCGCACGGATGCGTAAAGAGGGCTTCCTTCGGGAACGATCTCACCAATTGGTTCTCCAGCTCGCACCACTTCGCCGGGTGCCTTGGGTGTCAAATCCTGAATCCAACCATCAAAGGGCGCCCGGATTGCAAGTCTCTCACTGCGGTCGCGCTGCTCACGAGATTGCTCCTGCAAATCCTTGAATTCAGCTGTAACCTGACTGAGTTCAGCGGACCATTTGGCTTTGTTTTCTGCCGTTAGCTGACCCAGACTCGCCTTGGCTTCCACAAGCGCCTTCGATGCTGTTTCCGTCTGTCCGATGATTTGGGC
>CAZOCA010000221.1:3709-5941 GCA_964578105.1 uncultured Pararhizobium sp. | reverse complement strand
GAACGGGCCGCCTCAAGGGCGGCCTCGTCCATAAATTCGCTGACAACTATGTCAGCCATAAGCAGTCTCCCAATCAGGCGCTGCGGTACAATTTGGTCATGACGAATTCCCGATGACCCAGCGCTTCCGCCGCTGTGAAGCGACCATTGGCTGTGCGTGCAATCATCTCGATGAGAGAGTCACCCGCCTGGTCAATCGTCATTTCACGCCGCAAAATACCGCTCACATCAACATCCACATGCTCAGACATGGTCCGCACGGTACGAGGATTTGCCGTGATCTTGATAACTGGAACAATCGGATTGCCCACCACATTGCCCTGCCCGGTTGGGAAGGTGTGGATGACATATCCGCCTGCAGCCATCAGCGTTACGCATTCAGCAGCAGCTGAGGAACTGTCCATGAAATAAAGGCCGTTGCCTTTTTTCGGAGCTTCCGCAGGTTCCAGAATATCGATGTATTTCGACGTCCGACCGATCTTCTCAAGATTGCCGAGGGCTTTTTCCTCGATCGTGGTGAGACCACCCAAAATATTACCTTTGGTCGGCTGGCTGTCGGACAGATCATCTGTCTGATGCGCAAAAATTACATCATCCTGATAGGCTTTCCACATCGCATACCAGCGCTCGGCAACGTCATCATCAATCGCGCGGGCTTTGCAAAGATGCTCCGCACCGGTGATTTCGGATGTTTCACCAAAGACACCATAAATGCCTTTTGGCAGCAATTTGTCATACATATTGCCAACGGTCGGGCAGGAACCAAGACCGGTTGTGGTATCGGACTCACCGCATTTGGTGGAGATCCACAATTCGGAGATATCGCATTCTTCGCGTTGTTTTTCAGATGCCCAATGAACGAATTCCTTCGCTTTGCGGGATGCATCCATGATGGTCTTCAGATCACCATTCTGCTCAATTGAGAACGCTGCAACTGGCTTGCCGGTTTCGGCAATTCCATCAGCAATTTTCTGTGTCCAGCTGGGCTCGATACCAATAACGATAACAGCTGCAACATTGGGGTTAGCGCCCGTTCCGATTATGGTGCGGAAATGCAGATCGAGATCTTCACCAAACTGCAGCCGACCATAGGCATGTGGCAGCGCAAGCGTGCCTTTGATGTTGTTGGCAACAGCCTCAACAGCTGCGTTTGAAATATCGTCAACCGGCAGAATTACTACGTGATTACGAACGCCGACGCGTCCGTTTTCGCGGCGATAGCCAAAAAATGTTTCCGTGTTCATGGCTCTCTCCTACCAGCGCTTTGTTTTGAGGTTTTGGGTATGCACATGGCCGCCCTTTTCAGCGCTGCCAACCATCTTGCCAATATCCTGGCCGTATTTGATCGCCGTATCACCGGCGCTCAGATCAGTCAGTGCAACTTTGTGGCCAATGGGAACATCAGCTTTGGCGGCAAGATTGAAAGACGAATTGTCTTCAGTCACCACACACAGCATGTCGGTTCCAGCGGTCAGTCCTTCAACGACAACCACGCCAACATTGTCTTCTTTATCATGCACCAGCAGATGCGGAATGCTCATAATAACTGCGCTGGAAGCCCAACGCCCTCTGATTAGATTGTTTGAATTTCCGCGTGACAATTATCAGCGCGAGCAAGTCTTATATAAGACATAAGACAGATGACACTGTCAACGGTGGATGGTAACCTTATTTGCGAATTCCGAAAAAGCCCCGCAGGATACCTATGAGTAAAGTAGAAACCAGCCGAAAGACACTTGAGCAAAACGCAAAGTCGCTCGGCTTTCGTCCCCTTTATGCACAGGTTAAGCATAAATTGCTCGAGCGGCTTATCAACAAGCTCTGGATGCCCGGCGACGCGCTGCCCAGCGAGCAACAATTGGCGGTCGAACTGGGCGTCAGCCAGGGAACGGTACGCAAAGCTCTGGATGAACTGACCGACGAGAATATTGTAGTGCGCCGTCAGGGGCGCGGCACCTTCGTGGCAGAACACACACAGGAACGCGCCCTGTTTCAATATTTCATGCTGTCACCGGATGAGGGCAAGAAAGACGATAACCACTTTCCACAAAGCCAATTGCTCAGCCTGGACAGCGGCTCGGCAACCCACCGCGAACGCGCGGCGCTTGATCTGGCAGCCAATGATCAGGTCTGGCGACTGGAACGAAACCGATCCTTGCAGGACGCCCCACTGATTGCAGAAAAGATCGTATTGCCAAAACTTTTGTTCGACCTACATGAGAAGATACCTCAT
>CAZOCA010000221.1:0-3699 GCA_964578105.1 uncultured Pararhizobium sp. | reverse complement strand
GTTTATGCCCTGTTCGATCAAAGATTTGGACAATCGATTGTCCGAGCTGAGGAAAAGCTGAAAGCAGTGGCCGCCGAAGAGGCCTATGCAAAACGCCTTGGCTGCGCCACTGGCACGCCCTTGCTACGGATTGACAGAATTGCTTACGCCCTGTCCGGCCGTCCCGTGGAATGGCGGGTTTATTACTGCCTGACGGACAATTTTCATTATGTGTCGAATTTGAAGTAGTGCTTGGGCACGTAGAGTCTCATGGACCCTAGCCGTTCGCAAAAATCCAGTTCAGTTCCTGACGCCAATCAATCATACGGATGGGCGTGCCATGTTTGCCTGTGTTGAACAGCCGCATGCGCACGGGATAACCCGTCCTTGCCACCTGAATGCTGTCAAACAACGCTTTGGTTTTTTCCCAGGAAAAAGCGCCGTCCAACGTGCCGTGCCCGAACACAATCGGCAAAGGCCTGCCATTGGCTGACAAATGAGAACTGTCCAGAAATTGATTGTCGGCATGGGTCGCCAGCATCAACGCTCCGGACAAAGCTGGCACAGCGATCTCACCTTTGAGATATTGCCAGCAAATCTGCCCGCCCATGGACCCGCAGGCCAGTACAATTTTTGCGCCCGGCGCCTGCGCCGCATAATGGCCAATCAGTGCGGCCACAGCACGCGCGCCCTTAACGCCAAAATCATTGATGCTGGGCACAAGATAGAGCCCCTTGTTGCGCACAGCCAGGTTTTTCAGCCGGTTGAAATTTCCACCGAAATTATAATCGCTGATGCCCTGACTGCGGTCTCCGCCACGGCCATGAAGATAGACCACGATCCATTGCGCACCGCGCACCTGTCCGGTTCGTGCATAATCTATGCGCCCGCTGCCCGAATTGAGTGACAAATCCTGTTGGCCCTTGCGGCCGCGCATGGAAACGTAGAACCCTCTGACCTTCGCACCACGAATCTGATCGCGCTTGTCAATATCCCGCTCGACCCGGTAATCAAGACGCAGAAAAGATCCATTCTGACTTTTTTCCAGAATTTTGGGATAGGAAAACAGCTTATCCTTGTAAGCGCCCAATGACTGAGCCGAAGCTGGGCCAGCAAAACACCAGATCGCGGCGAACAACACCGCAAACACCCTCCTCATGGAGCACTCCACAAACGGCTGGGGTCGAAGCGGTTCACATCATCCAGCAATTCCACAAATCTTTTGGCTTGATGGTTCACAATGGCGCGGCCCTTTTGGGCTGTGGCAGTAGCTGCATTGCCAACAGTCCCGGCAACATTGAGATCCTGCGCCTTCCAGCCGAACTGTGCGGGCCCATGGGCGCGCAAATGCTTGAATTCCTGCAGGTAGTCCAATTGTGTGGACCGGAAATCCTCTGCCTTGTCCATCCGAACAAGGTCGGGTCTCAAATGCAGCATGATGGATGTTTCCACATCACAGCCGTGAATGCCGTAAATACGCTCTTGTGGATCATAGCTGCCCTCAGGCAAGCCAAAGCGCATCCAGCCAGTGGCCACACACAACATATCAAACCGCACCCGCAGCTCACGAGCGACAATGTCGATGATCGGAACATTGCCACCGTGGGAATTGATCAACACCAATTTGCGGATGCCTGCCCTGTGAACGCTTTCACCCAGTTCAATCCAGCTTCGGGTGACTGTCTCCCAGGAATGGGTCAGCGTACCGGGTGATGAAATGTGCTCGTTGGATTTTCCAACCTGCTGCATCGGCAGAAAAGTGGCCGGCAGGCTTCCAGGCAAAAGCGCAATTGTCGCCTCCACCATGCCCTTGCCAATAGAAGTGTCAGTCGCAACTGGCAGATGCGGCCCATGCTGCTCAATAGCCGCCACCGGCAGTACTGCAATCCAGTCGCCCGTCACGGCCGGGTCAAAATCAGTTGTGGGCATATCCTGCCAATAGGGCGCGGGAAATCCATCTCTGGCCATAAAATTCCTTGTCAAAGCGTCGAATAAGAGCCTGAATTACGGCGAAGATATAGCGCAACTACACCACGATTGCGACCCGTGCCGGTCAGAATACAGTGGCCAATACCCAGCCACTGAAGGCCGCAGTGAACAACACCCATACAACATTCCAATGCAGCCGTAGCAGCAGACCGCCACAAAGAACTGTCAGCGCCACAACGCGCCAGTCCAGCGTGGCGAAGTCAGGCTGCCAGATTTTCAGTGGCCCATAGGATTGCGCGGTCACGGTCTGAAACAACACATGCAGACCAAACCAGATTGACAGATTGAGGACCACGCCAACCACCGCCGCTGTAATGGCGGACAGCGCGCCACTCAACCGTGGTTGATCTGATATCCAGTCCAGATAAGGCGCACCCACAAAAATCCACAGGAAACACGGCACAAAAGTCACCCAAAGGGTGACAATTGCTCCGGCAGTTCCCAACCAGAATCCACCCTCGCGAAATGCCGCAAGAAAACCGACGAATTCGGTGACCAGTATCAAGGGACCGGGCGTGGTCTCCGCAAGACCCAGCCCATCCATCATTTCACCCGTTGTCAGCCAGCCATACTGGCTGACAACATCCTGCCCCATATAGGCCAGAACGGCATAAGCACCGCCAAAAGTCACGACAGCCAGTTTTGAAAAGAAGGCCCCGATTTCGGTCAGAATCGGCGCGCCGGAAAACGCGCCAACAGCCAAGACAGGCACCCACCAGATGGCCAGCCAGATAGCGATCTGCAAAACTGTCTTTTGCCAACGTACCCCGACGGTAACACCGTCAACCCTGCCGCCAGAGGACGTGCTGAGAAACCCGAACAGCCCTGCAAGAAACACGATCAATGGAAATGGCAGTGCCAAAAAGAAAATACCGACAAAGGACACGCCGGCAATGATCCAATGCGCCCGCCCTTTGAGCGCACGCTTGGATACTTTCAGCAGCGCCTCCACCACAATGATCAGCACAGCGGCTTTGATGCCCAGAAACAGGCTGCTGACCAATGGTACGCTTCCCAGATAGGCGTAAAGCGCTGCCAGCGTAAAAACAACAACGGCCCCCGGGAGCACAAACAGCAGTCCCCCCATCAACCCGCCTTTCAACCCATGCAACCGCCAACCCGCATAGGTCGCCAATAGCATTGCCTCCGGTCCGGGCAGCAACATGCAAAAGCTCAAAGCATTGAGGAATTGTTTCTCTGTCAGCCAGCGTTGTTCATCGACCAGAAAGCGGTGCATCAAAGCGATCTGTGCCGCAGGCCCGCCAAAGGACAGCAAACCAATTTTCAGGAAAACAAGGAATGCGGCGTTAAAAGAAGGTGGCGCGCTGTGTGCCTGATCGGAAACTATTTGGTCTGAAGTCATTATTTAACGCTATTCTGCTGCCGCTGACCAATCATCAGCTCCATCCACGGTTTTTATATGCCCAACAGTAAGAAGCATTCTAAAGGCCCAATCCAAACCTCAGTTATAGAAGCTCATTACGATACATTCGTGACAGTTTGAAACCGAGAATTGGACCTGAGCACGGTTTTACGCGCTCCAATGACTTCAAGCTTCCGCCCACATCATGACCACATAGGCCAGAAACACATAGCGTCCGGTCTTGGCAATGCTGACCAGCAATAGAAAGCGCCAGAATTTTTCACGCAACACGCCCGCCACCACAGTCAGCGGGTCACCAATAATGGGCACCCAGCTGAGCAAAAGCGACCATTTGCCATAATGATGAT
>CAZOCA010000220.1:0-5955 GCA_964578105.1 uncultured Pararhizobium sp. | reverse complement strand
CCTTGACGGAATTGAAAATCTGGCCGGTAACTTTTTCGCCCTTTTCGAAGGACACTTCGAGGCGAACCCAGCTTTCTTCACGACGGGCTTTTTCACGGGACAGAACAGCTTCACCGAGCGCGTTTTCAATACGCTCGAGGTAAACTTCAACTTCGTCGCCGATGGACAGGCCGCCGGTTTTGTCCTGATGACCAAATTCCCGAACGGAAATACGGCCTTCAACTTTCAGGCCCACATCAATGACGGCCAGATCTTTTTCAAAAGCAATGACTGTACCTTTGATCACGCTGCCTTCTTGCTGCGTTTCAGATCCAAAGGTTTCGTCAAGAAGAGCAGCGAAATCTTCGCGGCTTGGTGTTTCGATATTCATGAATTCTCCTAGAGTGCGATAGCCGGTCTCGGGACACTTTGTGCCCGTCAAATATGGCCAGTCGCAGTGCGCCAGGTTTGTGTTGATAAAAGCCGGTTTGGACCTGTTGGTGCCTCAAAGCACTCCAACAAACTGTGGCGCATGGTCCAAATTCGGCAACTGATATGTGCTTCTAACGCCCGATTGCCTGCAAAACCAGGGTTTTCGCTGAAAGAAACGCGGTTTCTATATCCATATTAGTGGTATCAATCAAGTGCGCGTCGGCAGCTTTCTCCAAAGGAGAGACGGATCTTGAGCTGTCGCGCTCGTCCCTTTGCCTGATATCTCGCAGAATATCGGCATAGCTGGAGGCATCACCCTTAGCTTCAACTTCCTTGAAACGCCGCTCCGCACGCGCTTCCGCGCTGGCTGTCACAAAGAGTTTCACCTGCGCATTTGGACACACGACGGTGCCAATATCACGTCCGTCCATGACCGCACCTTTTGCCGCGAACCCGCGCTGCAGGGCGACCAGTTCAGCGCGCAGTTTTGGCATGACCGCCACTTTTGACGCTGCCGCGCCAATCTGGTGGTCCGACAGAAAAACCCGATCCAGCGCGGCCAGATCAAGGCTTTGAGCTGCTTTGATGGCGGCCCCTTCATCATCAAGAGCCTGATTTTCGGCCTGCATTTTGGCGGCAACTGCACGGTAGGTCAGTCCGGTATCCAGATAAGGCAGATCGAATTCTGCTGCCAGGCGACGGGCCAGCGTGCCCTTCCCGGAAGCAGCAGGGCCGTCAATCGCGACTGTCAGCGGTGGTTTTTGCGCGGCCATCTTAATGCTCAGGATGCCATTGCATCAGCGTCAAACGGTGTGATCTCGGCACCCAGATCCGCCATGAATTTTTTGAACGTCGGGAAGCTTGTCGCGATATGCCCGGCATCATCGACCGCTACACCCTTTTGCGAGCCGAGGCCCATGACCAGAAATGCCATGGCAATGCGATGGTCCATATGAGTTGGCACGGTGCCACCGCCCGGCACAGCGCCGCCGGTTACTGTCAATGTATCCTTGCCTTCAACGCAGATCACGCCGTTGGCTTTCAAGCCGAATGCGGTGGCAGACAGGCGGTCACATTCCTTGACGCGAAGTTCCGCCAGCCCTTCCATATGGGTGTCACCAGCGGCAAAAGCTGCGGCGACAGCCAGCACCGGATATTCATCAATCATGGACGCTGCGCGCGCTTCAGGAACGGTCACACCTTTCAACTCGCTGGCCTTCACATGCAGATCGGCAATGGCTTCACCGCCTGATTCCCGCTCATTCTGGATGGTGATATCCGCGCCCATCTCCAAAAGCGTCTTGATGAGGCCTGTCCGGCTTTCATTCATCAAAACACCCTGAATGGTGACATCTGAGTCTGGTACAATCAGCGCTGCAACCATCGGAAAGCCGGCTGAGCTTGGGTCACCTGGTACGATGATGGATTGTGGCTTGAATTCCGGCTGACCTTTCAGAACAATTGTGCGGGTACCGTCATTGGCCGTATCGACGGTCAGATCCGCGCCAAAGCCCACCAGCATTTTTTCCGTGTGATCGCGTGTGAAAACCCGCTCGACAATTGTGGTTTCACCCGGAGCGTTCAAGCCAGCCAAAAGGACGGCAGATTTGACCTGCGCAGATGGCACCGGGGTTTCATAACGCATCGGTGCTGGCCTTGCCGGGCCACGCACGGCCAGTGGAAGCCGGTCATCATTGCTTTCCAGTACTTCCAGGCCCATCAGCCGCAAAGGATCAAGCACACGGCCCATTGGGCGGGACCGCAAGGAGGCGTCCCCCGTAAACCGGGTGACGAAATCACCATGGGCTGCCAGACCCAGAGCCAGCCGCACACCTGTTCCCGCATTGCCGTAATCAATCATCTCTTCCGGTTCCAGAAAGCCGCCAATGCCGACACCATGAATGTGCCAGATGCTATCCCCATCCTTGTCGATGGTGGCTCCAAAGGCGCGCATGGCATTTGCGGTTGCCAGAACATCGTCCGATTCCAGCAAGCCCTCAACACGACTTTCACCAACAGCCATGGCAGAGAACATCAGCGAGCGATGTGAGATTGATTTGTCGCCAGGCACGCGCAAGGTACCCGAGAGTGCGCGCGCCGGATGCGCCATCAGGCCTGCTTTATGAGCTGTCATGTCCGAATGTCCTTTAAATACGCTGTCATCTGTGGCCTTTCACCTGTGGCCACAAACCTGTTGTGGGCGCAGCCGTTAGCATGTTGCGATGCCGGTTTGAAGGGCGAAACAGGGCTGTTGTTTTGTTTCTTGCGCATTTCATCAATGTTTTGCTTTGACAGTCCGGGTCCGGATCGCTATCTGCAGGTCCAATTTCCGGTAATGACAGACGGGCTGGGCACGGGCGCGACAGATCTCTCTAGAAGGTAGCGCTGCGACAGCTAAAAACCTGCGACAGAAAAGACAAAGGCAAGAATATGGCTAAAGAAGAACTTGGCACCAAGCGGACCTGCGGCAGTTGCGCCTCCCGGTTTTACGATCTGAAACGCGACCCGATCCTCTGCCCAAAATGTGCAACACCGTTCGTTTTGGCAGCTGTTTCCAGATCCAAGCCTGAAAAGGCTGCACCGGCGAAAGCCAAGCCCAAGGTTGAGGAAGAAGAAGAAGAGTTGGAAAACGCTGAACTGGTCACTCTGGAAGATGCAGATGATGAGGATGGTGCAACCGGTGCCGTGAAAGTTGCCGGCCTTGATGACGATGATGACGACGACGACGATGATGCCGAAGAAAACATCGACATCGATATCGGCATCGACCTTGATGATGATGACGACGACGCGGAAGATGATGATACCTTCCTGGAAGACGATGATGATGACAGCGCAGTGATCGTTGTGCCATCAAGCGGCAAAGACGAAGATAATTGATCATCCTGCAATGACGGACCGGTGACGCCATTACGCGCCACCGGTTCGGGCAAATGGAAATGAGCGAAAATACCGCTTGATCTTTTGCCAAGGCCTTCCTAAAACCGCGCGGCAATTTGACGGTTGTTCACAACACAAATTGCATTGGGGCCATAGCTCAGTTGGTAGAGCGCTTGCATGGCATGCAAGAGGTCGCCGGTTCGACTCCGGCTGGCTCCACCATTCCCCAATTCCTGCCAGATGAGTCCCCTTGCTCAGCGGTGCAATACTTGCACCGGCCTTGTGGTTCCGTATAGGCTGATTTCCGGTTTTACCGTATAAGCTGGATCGCGCTCGCTCGGGCTTCGGTGATCGTCATATTGGGGCAGCAAACATGTATTCAGGCATTTCTTCGGGCATTCTCAAACTCGCTTTTTCGGCCATGCTGATTTTTGCTGGCGTCACCAGCAGTTTTGCACAGCAAAACAAACAGGATGATGATCTGTCTGCGCCTGAGGCTATTGCGCTTGGAATTCTGGCGCTGGGTGCCGGAATTGTTGCCAGTGAAATTGACAAGGAGTTTTTTAAAGAAGCTCCAGCTCCCACTGCGCCAACCAATGGTCAGGGACCTGTGATTACCGTTGACAATCTGACTGTCAGGTCCATCCAAACCACAATTGGGATCGGCGGCGATGAAGTTTTTCTTCTGGCGAGCAATGGTCAGCGCATCCCCTCAGACCCCAATAATGCACGAGATATTGATGCTGGAGAGGAATGGAATCCCCGTGCGCGCCTGAGCGCATCTGGCGATATGGTGATCGAATTGCGGGAATGGGATTCCTTCAACGCCAGCGACGTCATTGATCGATTTCAAGTCGATAGCAGCAAGGGACCGGGGCGCTATACGACCCGCCTTGAAGGAGATGGCGGCATCTATGAGGTCAGCTACACTGTAAATTTCGAGCCACAAAACCGGCCAAATGCTCCTCCGCAGCGCAGATGGGGAACGCATACCAATGGCGGCACAATTTCAGTTGCAGATTGCAGCCGCGATTGTGGAGAAACCATCAATTTCCTGATGGTCTGTCAGCGGATCGGCCAACCGGCCCTGGTAAACCTGCCATCCATCGGCAGCGAAAACGGTCCTGCGGGCGCAATCCGTCCGGTCAGTCTTCTGGTTGATGGCCAGCGCTATTCCTATCAGGCCAGACTGGGCAGAGCCGGCCTGTTTGGTCATGTCCCTTCGCTGCAGATCACCCCTGATGATCCGGTCATTGAAGCTTTGCAGGCGGGAAGCCGTGTTCAGGTAGAATTTGACGGCCAGCGCCACGATTTTGGCCTGCGTGGATCCCGCAAGGCCCTGGACGATTTCAAAGCGAATTGCGGCTGGACCGGAGCCGTTGCGCAGCAACAACCAGAAAACTTTGGCAGAGGTCCCCTGTGGTTTGCAAGCCAATACACGGATGATCGAACAGGGCAATTCGTGTCTGCCCTCACCTATGGCATTCCAGAGAGCGACGCGACGGCTATACATGCAAGTTGTGTGGCCAATGGCGCGATAACACTGGATGTGCTGGGCGGTGCCGGCAATATGCCAAATGGCACTCCTGTTTCACTGCGTATCGGTATCGGCAACCGATCGCAGCAATATGCTGGGCAGGCATTTTTTGACTCCAGTGAATGGAATGGTATCCGGGTCCAGATGAATGCAGAAGACCCGGTTTGGCGCGCCATGCAGACGGCACCTTCCATTGCGTTCAGCCTTGCTAATGGCGAACAAAAAACATTGCCGGGGCAAGGGGCGGCCCAAGCCGTTACACAATTCCTGCGCACTTGTGCATTGTAGGGCCATATAGCTGGATGACCTTGGGATTGAAGCCCTGAATCGTAACCCATTTGATATGCAATCCCTGTCAGGAAACCTGACAGCGCGCGCCCGTTGCCATCCAAAACACACGTCTCTCTTGAAGCTTCCCTTGGTTCGTACCATATTCTCAACAACGGCGATTGCCTTACGGGATCGCTGATTGGCCGCTTTTAGGGCCGAAGGAAAGGACTAATCATGACGCGCGTATCGGCGTTTTCCAGCCCTTTTATGTTGGGCTTTGACGAAATTGAACGTGTTTTGGACCGTGTGGCCAAAACATCTGACGGCTATCCCCCGTACAATATTGAACGGATCAGATCGGAACAAAGCACCAAGAGTGATGTGTTGCGCATTACACTTGCGGTGGCCGGTTTCTCACGCCAGGAACTGGACGTTGCCGTTGAGGAGCGCCAATTGGTGATCCGTGGACGTCAACAGGAGGATGACAGCCGGGAATATCTGCATCGCGGCATCGCCGCGCGCCAGTTCCAGCGGGCTTTCCTGCTGGCAGACGGTATGGAGATACTTGGGGCGGATCTGAAAGACGGTTTGTTGAACATCGATCTTGTTCGGCCACAGCCGGAACGCATCGTCCGCAAAATTGACATCAAGATTCACGATGATGCGACAATGCGGAGCAATCCTGCAAAAACGAATCATGTGGAAACTGTCGAACATCTGAAAACGGCCCAATCAAACAAGGAGCCAGCGTCATGAGAAATCAGAACAAAACCAATAAGGTAATGAGCGCACATGACTTTGCCCTGCTTGGCGAAGGCAAAGTGGCCTATATCCGCTCTATGACATCTGACCAGTTT
>CAZOCA010000219.1:0-5968 GCA_964578105.1 uncultured Pararhizobium sp. | reverse complement strand
CGCTGGCAAGCAGTGACAATCGCGCCCTTGTTGGCCATTCAATGGGGGGGTATGGAGCCCTTAATCTGGTCATGAGCCGCCCCGGAATATTCTCGGTCGCGTGGGCTTTAAGCCCTTGTTGCCTGGCGGCAAATGATGATTTGAGCATCGGCAATGACGCCTGGAAGCGCGCGGCGCAGCTCACCACGCCAGATGATTTGCAGAACCTCCGTGAAACCCGGGATTTTTATCCCATCGCGGTCCTTGGCGTGGCCGCAGCCTTCATCCCGGACCCGACGAACCCACCATTTTACGGTAACTTTCCGTTCGACATTGTCCGTGGCGAAATTGTGCTCGATGATCCCGCTTATGACCGCTACCTTGACGCCTTGCCAATTCGACAGGTGAGCGAGGCACGCGAGGCACTTCGCAGCTTACGGGGCCTGGGGCTGGGCGTAGGTCTGGGCGACCAGTTCCTGCATATTCCTACCGGGACTCTTGAGTTGTCACAGCGTCTGGGAGCCGAGCGCATACCTCATTTGCTTGATATCTATGCCGGAGATCACCGCCAGCTTGTCGGAGAGCGCCTTGAGCAAATAATCCTGCCCTGGGTCACAGATCGCTTGGCACCGGCGGAATAAGCGGCCCACCTGCGGCAAACCATCAAAAGCGGTAAAAAATGAGGAACATGGAACAACTTCATGAGGGCATTTCAGCCATTAGGTCCTGAGGTCGGAACATGGAATGTGTCTCAGTATCCCGCCGGTTGCGAATGTCCAGCAATCCACGTGACGTTCACCTGGCAACTTTCCCACCTTCACTTTTTTCATTGCCGCTTTTTACCCGGGCAAGATTGCGCTAAACAGGCGTCATGATCGCTTTCCTCATCCGCTGTGTCGTTATGACCTCCCTGTGCCTGTTCTCAGGCATGGCTGCTGCGGAAACGCCACGTGAGGTTAAACTGCGCCTGGAAATGGAGCAGCGGGCCAAGGATCTTGCAAATTTGCAGGCCAGTATTGAGGTCACCGAAGAGCGAGAGGCTGAACTGGCCGCAGATGTGCAGGCTCTGGAGCAGACCCGTGCGACACTCAACACGGAATTGATTCAAGCTGCCCAGCGCTCCAGAACACTGGAAGACAGCATATCCAATTCCGAAGTTCGGCTGGATGCCTCACTGGAAACCGAAGAAGTGATTCGCCTGTCCCTCCTGAAACGGCGTGCATTGCTTGGAGAAATTCTGGCCACATTGCAACGCATGGGCCGCTCACCGCCGCCCGCCTTGCTGGTCCGTCCGGAGGATGTGATGAGTGCCATCCGCAGTGCCATGCTGATTGGAGCCGTCCTGCCTGATGTGAGGGGACAGGCTGAAAAACTGGCCTCGGATCTCGATGAGCTGGTGGCAGTGCGAACGGAGATCGAGGATACGACAAACCAGCTTAAATCCGACTATCAGGCCTTGAGTGAGGAACAGACCCGTCTGGCATTACTGCTCGACAAAAAGCGGGAAGAAGTTAGCGAATCAACATCCGAGCTGGCAATCCAGCAGCAAAAAGCTTCGGAATTGGGCAAGGAAGCTGTCAGTCTGAAAGAACTGATAGGCTCAATGGAAGAGCAGATTGCTGCCGTTCAGAAAGCCCAGCAGGACTCCATCAACGCAGCAGAAAAAGCACGCCGCGAGGCAGCTCAACGAGCCGCAGCACGAACAACAACCTCAAAATTGCAGGCTTTGGGAGATCAGGGCCGTATTGCACCGGCGATCTCTTTTGACGATGCGAAAGGATTGCTGCCACTGCCGGTCAGCGGCGCATTGCTGTCAGATTTCGGCTCACCCGACGCAGCCGGCGATGAAAGCAAGGGAATCAGCATTGCGGCCCGCGCTGGCAGCGCCGTCATTGCCCCCGCCGATGGTTGGGTCGTTTATGCCGGGCCATTTCGCACTTACGGCCAGTTATTGATCCTGAATGCTGGAGATGATTACCATCTGGTTTTGGCAGGTATGGACACAATTAACGTCGAATTGGGGCAATTTGTTCTTTCCGGCGAGCCCATTGCCACAATGGGGTCACGGAAGCTTGCCAGTCTGGTGACTGCAAATGTTGGCTCCACAACCGATGGGGATGGTCAATCCCTAACGGATAGTAACGTGACAGATGGTCCGACAGCGCTATATGTAGAGTTTAGAAAAGATGGCATTTCAATAGACCCGTCCTCCTGGTGGGTCGTGGATATAGCCACCGAAAATGATTTAGATGGTTGAGATTTTGCGGTAGACTATCCAGCAAACATATTCGAAGGGCATGAAGATGATAAATAAATCCGTTGTCACCCTGGTTGCAGGCGTCATGATTGGCGCTGCAGGCGTGGTTGGCTTGACCCAATTGCCGATCGTCGGCGCATCTGCCGAGGCCGCAAGCCGCGATACATACCGCCAATTGAACCTGTTTGGTGATGTGTTTGAGCGGATTCGCAACGATTATGTCGAGGAACCCGGCGACGGTGACCTGATCGAATCAGCGATTACCGGAATGCTCACCTCTCTTGACCCGCATTCCAGCTTCATGAATGCCAAAGCCTATCAGGATATGCGGGTACAGACCCGCGGCGAATTTGGTGGTCTTGGTATTGAAGTCACCATGGAAGATGGCCTGGTTAAGGTTGTGACCCCGATTGATGACACACCGGCTGCAAAAGCTGGCGTTTTGCCCGGCGATCTGATCACCCATCTGGATGGCGAGCAGATTCAGGGGCTGACCTTGAATGAGGCCGTGGAAAAAATGCGCGGCGCCGTGAAAGAACCTTTGACCGTCACCATCCGTCGCGGCGATGGCGCGCCGTTTGATATCACCATCATTCGCGACATCATCAAAATCCGTTCCGTCCGTTTCCGCATCGAAGACGGCATCGGCTACATCCGACTGAGCCAATTCACCGATCAAACCTTTGATGGCTTGAAAGATGCAATTGCAGAGATCAAGGAAACACAGGAAGAAGATGGTCTGAAAGGCTATGTCCTGGATTTGCGCAACAATCCCGGTGGCTTGCTGGATCAGGCCATTGCCGTATCCGACGCGTTTTTGGAGCGCGGTGAAATCGTCTCCACCAGAGGGCGGCACAATGGCGACAGCCAACGCTTCTCAGCCCGCGATGGGGATCTGATAGACGGCAAACCGGTTATTGTATTGGTCAATGGCGGCGCAGCCTCTGCATCCGAAATCGTTGCCGGCGCATTGCAGGACCATCGTCGTGCCACCATTCTTGGCACACGCTCATTCGGCAAGGGATCGGTTCAAACCATTATTCCGCTTGGCACCGAAGGCGCTATTCGTCTGACGACCGCACGTTACTACACACCAGCTGGCCGTTCCATTCAGGCCAAAGGCATTGTGCCTGACATCCGCGTGATTCAGGAATTGCCTGAAGAACTGAAGGGGCTGGAGCAGCCTCGCGGTGAAGCCTCTTTGCGTGGCCATTTGGCCAATGGTGATGAAGAAGAAGAGAAAGCCGGCTCCTCAGCTTATGTGCCACCCGATCCTAAAGATGATCAGCAGCTGAACTTTGCCTATGATCTCCTGAATGGCATTCAGGTTCATGCAAACTTCCCGCCTGACCCGTCACAAGGTATCCCCAACTAGAGGGGCATCCCGAACTGGATTGCTTCCCCGGTCCTGGAATTCGATGACACGACCAAGAGCCCGCTAATTCGTTAGCGGGCTTCTTTGTTGAAAAGAAACCAATTCTTCACCATGTGGCGGCTAGTCTGTGCCCTCGCCAACAGGGGTAGCAGGTGGAAAGCCGCATCACGTGACCAGTTTTTCTGTTCCTATAAACGTATCGGACCCGGTTTCACAAGAAGACCAATCGGGTTCAGCACTGCCCGCAATTGTCGGCCTGTCTACCATCAGCTTATGCCTGATTGCTGTTCTCATCCTTTGGGTTTCTATTCTCGACGATCCTACAGGCGGACGCCCGCATGTCAGTGTTGAGATTACAAACGCGACGGCGCAGCTTGACCTTGGCGCCGTAGGCGTTGCAAACGTCAGACCCAGCATGACGCCGGATCCAGAAGATCTCAGCATTGATCCCCTGCTGCAAAGCCCACAAATACAAGTCACAGCTGCCAGTCCTGGTATGGTCGCCGCCGTACCGGACGCAACTATGACAGATAGCGAAGAGCCAATTGTGGCGTCAATCCACTCCAACGCTCACCGCCTCTCCGTCTTCCCCCTGGACAACATGGTGGCGCGCAGCGAACATGGGTTGATCCCCAAACGTTCCAGCGACGGCAAGACCCCGTTTTCAGTCTATTCAAGACCACAACAATTTGTCCCTGAAGGTCCGAAAATCGCGCTGGTCATCGGCGGCATTGGTCTATCCCAGAGCACCACGGCAGAAGCACTTGTGGAACTTCCGCCAACAATAGCGCTTGCATTTGCGACCTATGGTGAAAATCTGGAAAGATGGAAGAAGCTGTCGCGCGAAAACGGATTCGAGTTGTTGATCGAAGCGCCAATGGAGCCTTTCAATTACCCACAGAATGATCCAGGACCCCACACCCTTCTGGTCGATGCAACCCCCGCAGAAAACAAGTCCAAGCTGGATTGGGTTCTGTCGCGCTCGTCAAATTATATCGGCGTGATCCCTTCTATGGGAGCGCGGTTCACTGCGGATGAAAATGCATTGGCGGCATTTGCCACCGAGTTGAACAAGATCGGCCTCGCTTTCATCGATCCATCGAACTCCGCTCGCAGTATTGCAGATAAAATTGTGCGCCGTGCCTCGACAAATCAACTGGGACATCTGCCCTTTCTGAAGGTGGATGTTGTGCTTGACGGAGACGCAACACGCGCTTCCATCGAACAGCATCTCATTCAACTTGAGGAATTGTCCAACACCAAGGGCCTTGCGGTAGGCTATGCTCAATTGCGCCCATCCACTGTGGCAACCCTGACAGAATGGCTGCAATTGCTGGAACAACGCGGTGTTACACTGATCCCCTTGAGCGCTGCAATAAATCTATCCATACCCAAATAATATTGCTGCAGAAAGCAGGCATTGCCTCACTTCCTGTCAGGGGTTACTGCTGGAAGAAGTCGACAGAGGACGCATTCATGACATTGGTAACCGACATTAACGAGTTGGAGCAACTGTATGGCGTGCCGTCAGAAGCTTCATTGATCAAGGTCTCTGACCAACTCACCAAAAACTACCAATTGCTGATCGAGGCATCACCCTTCATGGTGCTGGCAACCAGTGGCCCGGAGGGGATGGACTGCTCACCACGCGGCGATGCAAAACAGGTCGTTTTCATCAAGGATCGAAAGACCCTGTTGCTGCCTGACCGCAGGGGAAACAACAGAATGGACTCCTTGCGCAACATTGTGCGCAACCCCGAAATTGCCCTGCTGTTTCTCATTCCGGGCAGCAACACGACACTTCGCCTCAACGGAACAGCAATTATCAGCACAGCGCCGGAACTCACCAGCCAGTACAAGATGCAAGGAAAAGACCCGCGCTCTGTGATCATCGTGACAATTCGTGAAATTTACTTCCAATGCGCCAGAGCTGTCATGAGGGCTGATTTGTGGAACCCGGAACATTTCAAGCCAGCAAATGCCCTGCCAAGTGCAGGCGAATTGATGCAGGAACTCAAAGACGATTTTGATGGAACCTCTTATGACAAGGAATGGCCCGCCCGTGCAAAAGAAACAATGTGGTAAGCGCTCATGAATAGCTCAGAAAATCCCCTTCCATACCGCCAGAATGTGGGCATCGCCCTGTTCAATAAATCCGGCAAGGTATGGGTCGGTCGCAGAGCCGGAATGCCCGAAACTCTGCCTGAAGAGGACGATATGAGTTTCGCCTGGCAAATGCCTCAGGGAGGCATTGATGACGGGGAAGACCCACTTCCGGCAGCCAAGCGCGAATTGTTTGAAGAAACCGGTGTCAGCAACATAGAACTGCTGGCTGAGGCTCCGGACTGGTTTACGTA
>CAZOCA010000218.1:0-5974 GCA_964578105.1 uncultured Pararhizobium sp. | reverse complement strand
CTTTTAGGGGTGGAATTAAGTTTTTTCTCTCAGAACTGTGAAGAGGCTTGATTTGCTGGTAAAAGGGCGGCCCGTTATATGCCAGCAAACGAAACAGGACCTCCCACATGATACGCTTTATTTTTCGCATTCTCGGCTTCTGGCTATTCGCCGGTGCCTTTGTCGCGCTGGTGCTGGATGGCGCGCGGTCCATTACCAGCGGTGATCTGATCATCACCCCCATGGGCAGCACCTGGTTTGCGCTGCATTCCGATTCTCTCAATCTGGCGCAGGCTGTTATTCAGCGCAATGTGCACCCATATGTATGGGACCCGGTGATGATCTCCATTCTGGCCGCTCCCACATGGCTGGTGATTGGTGTCATTTCCCTTTTGTTCATTGCCATAGGCAAAAAACGGCGCGGTGTTGTTGAAGGCTAGGGGCCAGAATCTGGCGTTCAGCACCTCGATGCGAACGGAAAGGACCACATATGTTTTTACTCGATAAGCTGCGGAACAAGCTGAGCATTCCTGCACAGGCCAATGCCCTGCCCGGTCGCGAAGAGGCTTTGCCAACGGCGAGCCATCATTTTGTAAATGGCAACCCGCTGAAAGGCCCATTCCCGGATCATCTGGAAACAGCTTATTTCGCGCTGGGCTGTTTCTGGGGCGCTGAACGGATATTCTGGAAGTTGGATGGCGTCTACACAACCGCAGTGGGCTACATGGCGGGCCATACGCCAAACCCGACCTATCAGGAAGTGTGCAGCGGCGGCACTGGCCATACCGAAGCGGTGCTGGTGGTGTTCGATCCTGCAATCCTTTCGATGCAAACCCTTTTGAAGATTTTCTGGGAAAGCCATGACCCCACACAGGGCATGCGGCAGGGCAATGATACGGGTACGCAATATCGCTCCGGTGTCTATACCACGTCACCAGACCAGCTGAAGGCGGCCCACGAAAGCCGGGCTCTTTATGAGCAAGCACTGGTCAGCGCCGGGCGTGATAAAATCACCAGTGATGTGATGGAGGCACCGGAGTTCTTTTATGCCGAAGACTATCACCAGCAATATCTGGCAAAGAATCCCGGTGGTTATTGCGGCATTGGCGGCACAGGCATCTCATGCCCAATCCCAAATGCAATCGCCTCATGACGCTTGATGACTATAATGCATTCTGCAAAAGCCTCACTGGCACCACTCATGTGGTCCAGTGGGGCGGCTCTCATGTCTGGAAAGTGGGCGGCAAGATTTTCGCCATTTCAGAACTCGGTACCGGGCCAGACAAAGCAGAACCCGGTCAGGATGACTCTGTCGCCATAGCCTTCAAATGCGCTGATATGTCGTATCGGATGCTGACCGAATTGCCCGGCATTATTCCCGCCCCCTATCTGGCCCGCGCCAAATGGGTGCGCGTCGAGCCGGATGCGGATTTTGGCGATGATGACCGCAAAACCTATATCGCCGAGGCGCACCGTATTATCAGCGCCAAGCTGACGAAAAAGCTGCAGGCCGAATTAGGCCTGATCTAGGCTGAACACGGATTGACCGCTGACAAAAGTCTGGACAATCCGTCCGCTGAAACGGGCATCTTCAAAGGCTGTGTTTTTGGAACGTGAACGGAATTGGTCTTCGCTGGCGATCCAGGGTTCGTTCAGATCTGCAATCGCAATGTCAGCATCAGTGCCGACTTCCAGTGATCCGGCTGACAGACCCAGCAGACGCGCTGGCGTATCGCTGACGGCGCGGACCAGATCAAGCAGGCTGAGGCGTTCATCATGGACCAGCCGCATCGCTGCTGAAAACAGGGTTTCCAAACCAATGGCACCGCTTTCCGCTTCGGCAAAGGGATGGCGTTTGGCTTCCACATTCTGCGGATCATGGTTTGACACCACCACATCAATGGTGCCGTCTGCCACACCGTCAATCAAGGCCTGACGATCGTCTTCCAGCCGCAAGGGTGGAGACAATTTGAAGAAGGTGCGGTAGCTGCCAATATCAATCTCATTCAGCGACAGATGGTTGATGGAGACACCAGCCGTCACCGGTATACCGGCTGCCTTGGCCGTGCGAATCGCCGCGACACCGGCAGCCGTGGAAAGCTGCGCAATGTGGCATCGGCTCTGCGTCAGCGCCGCCATGCGAATATCCCGATCAATCATGACCAGCTCCGCCTCATGGGGAATGCCCGGCAGGCCAAGCCGCGAGGCATTTTCGCCCTCATTCATAACGCCGTCTGCCGCAAGATTTGGATCTTCGGCATGGTGGATGATGAGGCTGTCAAAATCCCGTGCATAGGTCAGCGCACGGCGCAGGATCACGGCATTTTCCAGGGCCCTGTGACCGCTGGAGAAGGCCACGGCGCCAGCTTCCTTCAGGAGGCCAAATTCGGTCATCTCCTTACCGGCCTGACCTTTGGTCAAAGCAGCAGAGGGATGGACTTTGACGATGGCAGTATCGCGTGCGCGGCGCAGCATGAAATCGACCAAAGCCGGGTCATCAATGACCGGATCGGTATCCGGTGTCGTGACAATGGTGGTAATACCGCCGGCAGCAGCAGCAGCACTGGCCGTGGCCAGAGTTTCCTTATGCTCTTCGCCCGGCTCGCCAACATTGACCTGCATATCGACAAAGCCGGGAAGGACCACTTTGCCGGAAACATCCAGTGCCAGGATGTTTTCATTGGAAACAGCGAGTTTGCCCGCGGGGCCCATGGCGGCAATGCGGCCGTCAATAATCAGCAGATCACTGACCTGATCCAGCTTTTGCCGCGCGCAGATAACGCGGCCATTGCGAATGTGCACAGAGTTGGACGATCTGTTGTGTGAGGGATGGGCCATTGTCATCCTCTCCCGCCACGATTGGGCAGATGTTGTGACAGGGCTTCCAGAACTGCCATGCGCACGGCGACACCCATCTCGACCTGCTCGCGGATCACGCTGTTGGGGCCATCAGCCACAGCAGGGTCAATTTCCACACCGCGATTCATGGGACCGGGATGCATCACCAGCGCATCGGGCTTGGCGTAGGCCAGCTTTTCCGCATCCAGCCCGTGATAGCGAAAATATTCGCGCACGGACGGCACAAAGGCACCCGCCATACGTTCCCGCTGCAAACGCAGCATCATGACCACATCTGCGCCCTGCAGGCCTTCTCTCATATCGCGGAAAACCTCGACACCCATGCGTTCAATACCCGCCGGAAGAAGGGTCGAGGGGGCAACGACGCGCACCCGCGCATCCATGGCGTTCAACAGCAAAATGTTGGACCGGGCGACGCGGCTGTGCAGAACATCTCCGCAAATGGCCACAGTCAAACGGGCCAGCGTGCCTTTGTGGCGGCGGATCGTCAGCGCATCCAGCAGGGCCTGTGTCGGGTGTTCATGGGCGCCATCCCCGGCATTGATCACCGAGCAATCAACTTGCTGCGCCAACAAGGCCGCAGCGCCAGCCGAATGGTGGCGCATGACCAGAATATCCGGGTTCATGGCGTTCAGCGTCATCGCCGTATCAACCAGGGTTTCACCCTTTTTGACCGATGAGGATGACACCGACATGTTCATGACATCTGCGCCAAGGCGCTTGCCTGCCAGTTCAAACGAGGACTGGGTGCGGGTGGAGGCTTCGAAGAAAAGATTAATCTGCGTGCGCCCGCGCAACACGGATTTTTTCTTCTCAACCTGTCGGCTGACGTCGATTTCCTCCTCGGCAAAATCGAGAAGGGCGGCGATGTCCTGCGGTGACAAGCCTTCAATGCCAAGAAGGTGGCGATGCGGAAAAAAGGGGGGTGTTTTTAATGTGCTCATTAAAAGCAGACGTTTAAGGACAAATTTTTGATCGCGCAAGCGCCAGAAGCGCATTCCGCTGCAATATGAACAAGAAACCGCTCAGGATGCCCATGTGATGAGAAGCGGAATGGTGAAAAAACTAACCGCCGTCTGAAGGGTGACCACCGCTGCATAAAGCGGCGCATCACCGCCCAGTTCCTTGGCCAGAAGATATCCATTCATGGCCGTGGGAACGCTGGCGCAGATAATGGCAATGACCAATGCATCTCCGGTGAGGCCAAATATCACGGCAAGACCGGCGACAAAGGCGGGAAATACAATCAGTTTCAGCACAACGCCCAACCAGATATCGCGCGATGGTTTGAGGGCCGCGCGCAGTTTGAGCCCCGTTCCCACCAGAACAAGGCCGACACCAAGAGCTGCGCTGCCCAGTATCTCCAGCATTGTCAGCACGGGCTGATAGACTGGTATCGAGAGCAGATTGACCAGCAAACCAACAGCACAGCCAAGAACCATCGGATTGGTGACGACTGACCTCAGCAAGCGCAGAATCGTCGGCCTTTGGTCAGACAGAAGCACCGTGACAATGGTTACATTCTGCACATTGACGATAGGCACCATGGCCGCCAACGCCACCGCAACAAGGCCTATGCCATTGTCACCATAGAGTTTTTCCACGATGGCCAGAGCGATAAAACCGTTCCAGCGGGTCGAGACCTGATAGATGGTCGAATAGGCAGGCAGGCTCATGCCGAGCCCCCGCACTAATAATGGCTTCAGGGCGAGCATGAAAATACCGTAGCAGATGACGGCGACAATCAGCATGGTCGCCAGTGTTCCGGTCTGACCGGTTTTCAAGTCGGCATTGATGAGTGTTTTGGCCAGTAGTGCTGGAAAGAGAACCCAGAAGGCCAGCCGTTCCGCCCCAAACCAAAGGGCCGGATCGTTAACCAGCTTGCGGCGCAAGATGACACCCAGAACAATAATGGCAAAAACCGGTAACAGGGATTCAAAGCTTTGCAGCAAATGCCCTACCCCACACGCAAACGGTCAAGAACACCCTGCAGGATCAGACCCGCCGCGGCTGCATCAATGCGGGCAGCGCGTTTCTTGCGAGACAGATCGGCTTCTATCATGGCGCGTTCGGCGGCAACCGTGGTCAACCGCTCATCCCAGAACAGCATGGGCAGCTCTATTTTTTGCGACAGATTTCGTTCAAAAGCCCGTGTCGCCTGCGCGCGCGGGCCTTCGCTGTTGTCCATGTTCAGCGGCAGGCCAATCACCAGACCGCCAATATCATGCTCGGTACAGATTTCCTGCAGGCGCTCGGCATCCTTGGTGAATTTGACACGGCGAATCGTCTCCATGGGCGTGCCAATGCGGTGCCCGGCATCGCTGAGGGCAATCCCGATGGTTTTCGTACCAAGGTCAAGGCCGATCAAGCGGCGACCAGCGGTGCGTGTGGCAAATTCGGACAGGTCTGATAGGAGCATCACAAATCTCTTTTTCAAGGGGGTAGCACCCGTTTCGTGCTGTGCGCTAGGGTGTGACTGCAATTTTCTAGGGCGAAGCGGACCGGAAACGCTGTAAACCATTGCATCGCCTGCAAATCTTCTGCTATTGCCGGGTCGCACTTCACATCAATCTGGCCTGAAAAGACGGCCCGAACGATTAAGGGAATTCCATGTCCGTTGATATAGACACCGTCAAGCGCGTTGCAGGGCTGGCCCGCATTGCCGTCAGCGAAGAACAGGCCGAGACCATGACCGGCGAATTGAACACAATTCTGGGCTTTGTCGAGCAATTAAATGAGGTCAATATTGACGGGGTCGAAACCATGACTTCCGTCTTGCCCATGGCTGCCAAGCAGCGCAAGGACGTTATCAATGACGGCGGAAAACCCGATGACATCGTCGCCAATTCACCGCTGACCGAAGATCACTTCTTTGCCGTGCCGAAAGTGGTGGAGTAAACCCAATGACCGAATTGACCAAACTGACAATTTCCGATGCCCGCGAAAAGCTGGCAAAGAAAGAGATTTCCTCTGCCGAACTGACAGAGAGCTACATTGGCGCCATTGCAGCGGCCAATGACAGCCTCAATGCCTATGTGGCGCTGACCTTTGATCAGGCGCGATCCATGGCAAAAGCATCTGATGAGCGGCTTTCCTCAGGCTCGGGCGGTGCACTGGAAGGCATTCCCCTTGGCAT